>JANWHL010000065.1 GCA_025450405.1 Ktedonobacterales bacterium | reverse complement strand
CTCGGCGGTGGCCTCGGGCTTGTTCCAGTAGCCCAGCATGATGTTCGGGCCACGGCAGATCAGCTCGCCCTGATGCCCGTTCGGCACCTCATTGCTCGCCTCGTCGACGACTTTGACCTCCACGCCTGGGATGGCCGGGCCGACCGTGCCAGGCTTGACGACCGGGCCAGCGGCATTGGTGGTGACGACCGGAGAGGCCTCGGTCAGCCCGTAGCCTTCGCTAATCGGAACACCGGCGAGCTGCTGGAAGGTCTGGAGGATCGGGACCGGCAGGGCGGCGGCGCCGGACGCGATGTAGCGCAAACTGCTGAAGTCGTAATCACGCAAGTTAGGCATGTTGGCCCAGGCGACAAACATGGGCGGCGCGCCATAGAGCACCGTGCAGTGGTTTTTCTGCACGATCTCCGCGCTCGACGCGGGCTCGAAACGCTCGACCAGCGCGAGCGTGGCGTTGTTCATGAACGACAAATTCATGCCCACATTCATGCCGTAGATGTGGAAGAGCGGCAGCGCCAGCCAGACGACATCCGTGGACTCGGTATGGATAGCCGGGACCAGATTGCACTGATGGCAATTGGCGAGCAGGTTGCCGTGACTGAGCATGGCACCCTTGGGTCGGCCGGTGGTGCCCGATGTGTAGCAGATGACGGCGATGTCGTTCTCCGCGACTGTTAGTCCGGGCTCGTGCTCCGGCGCGTCGCCGAAGGCCGCGCGCCAGGATGTTGTCCCCGGGATTTCCTGGGGCGCGGCGGCGATCACGTGCTCCACGGTGGGGGAGTTGGCGCGTGCCGCCAGGGCGACCTGGGCGAAGGGACCGAAGGTCAGAATGGCGCGCGCGCCGCTGTCGTTGAAAATGTACTCCACCTCGCCAGGCTTGTAGAGCACGTTCAGCGGGATCACCGTCGCGCCGGCCTTGAGAATGCCGTAGTACGCCTCGATGAAGATCGGCAGATTGTGAATGAAGAGCGCCACACGGTCGCCCGGGCGAATGCCCATGCCGATCAGCGCATTGCCGATCTGGTTGGCCCGGCGGTTCAGCTCGGCAAATGTCGTCGGCTGATCGCGGAAGATGACGGCAGTCTTGTCCGGCATGCGGCTGGCGGACTGCGCCAGCATCTGACCCAGGTCCATCGCGCACCTCACTGCTTCTGAAACGAGACTCCACGGTACAGTACGTTAGCGCGTTTCCCCGCCCAACGCCCGACGAGACGTACAGGCGCTGGGCTCTACATCAAGATACCAGCGGGGCCGCCGGCCACGTAGATAACCTGACCGCTCACATAGCTGGCGTCGTCTGAGGCCAGAAAGGCGATGACGCTGGCCACTTCGCTGGGCTGGCCCACACGGTGGAGGGGGATGTGTTCCACCGCCAGGGCCTGGAAAGCCTCTGGATCCATGCCCAGGCGGCGAGCCGTGGCACGGGTCATATCGGTGTCAATGAAACCGGGCGCGACGGCATTGCTGGTGATGCCGAATGGCCCGAGCTCGATGGCCAGAGTCCGTGAGAGGCCCTGCAGCGCGGCCTTGGCGGCGGAGTAGTTAGCCTGGCCGCGATTGCCCAGGGCGGAGACCGAAGAGACACTGATGATCCGCCCGCGACGCTGATTCACCATGTGCTTCTGGGCCGCGCGGGCGCAATTGAAGGCGCCGCGCAGGTGGACCGCGATCACGGTGTCGAAGTCCGCATCGGTCATCTTGAACAGGAGGTTATCGCGTAGCACCCCCGCATTGTTGACAAGGATGTCGAGGCGACCGAAGTGTTCGGCCGTCCGGTCCACCGCCGCTTGCACGGCGGCGGAGTCAGCGACATCACATGCGAGGGCGAGGCCCTCGCCGCCGGCCGCGCGCACTTGCTCGACAACGCCCGCGGCGCCCGCCTCGTCGATGTCGGCCACACCAACGCGCGCGCCATCTTGGGCCAGGCGCAGCGCCGTGGCGGCGCCGATACCTCGCGCCGCGCCCGTCACAAACGCGACCTGGCCGTCCAGTCTGCCCATGCGCACTCCTGTTCGGTGAACGATTTTCCGCGCCGCGCGATCGTCCGCGCGGAGCGATCATTGTCCACTTTGGCGCGGCGCCATGCCCAGCATAGGCGCTCGGAGCGGGCGCTGTCAAGCCAAGCGCTCGCGCCGGCGCCCCAGGGTATGCGCATCGGCCACGCGATTGGCCTCGGCATCATGTCCACGGTTTGACACGGTCATGCGGGCGAGCATATGATCCCGAGCGCGCGGCGGCCCCCGTGCCACGTCAAGATCAGGAGCGGCTTCATGTCGTCGACCGAGACCCTAACCACTCCCACCCCGAGCGCGGAGTTCCACACGCATCGCCTCGCCAACGGCCTTCAGATCCTCGCCCAGCGCATGCCGGACCTCGAGTCCGTCGCGCTCTGCTTCTTCGTGCGCACCGGAGCGCGCGATGAGCACGACCCTGCGCTGTACGGCGTCTCGCACTTCCTGGAGCATATGGTCTTCAAAGGCTCACAGCATCGCGATGCGGAACAGATCACACTTGCCTTCAACCACATGGGCGCGGAATTCAACGCCTTCACGTCGGTCGAGCAGACGGTCTTCTACGCGCGTGTTCTTCGTGAGTATGTCCCCAGCGCGGTGGACCTGCTCAGCGACATGATGCGCCCGCGCCTGGCCGAAGAGGACTTCAACCTCGAACGCAATGTCATCATCGAGGAGATCGCCCGCTCCGAGGATTCCCCGATGAGCCAGGCGTATCGCAAGCTGCTCCAGACGTACTTCGCGGGCCAGAGCCTCGGCCACGACGTGCTCGGCACGCGTGAGAGCATCAGCGAGATGCACGTGGACCAGATGCGCGCTTATCAGCGGCGCCGTTACGCGGCGAACAACCTGATCCTCAGCATCGCCGGCAACTTCGAGTGGGACCAGGTGGTCGAGCTCGCCGAGCGCCATTGTGGGGCGTGGGAATCTGGCGAACAGGGCCGGCAGGCGAGCGCCTTCGCGCCCGACGCCGCGCGCACCTCGGTGGTGGTCAAGCCGAACCAGAAGCAGCAGTTCGTTCTGATCGCCTCGCCATCGATCAGCATGCAAGACCCCGACCTGTACGCCGCCGAGCTCGCGGTCATGGTGTTGGGCGACGGCTCGGGCTCGCGACTCTTCTGGAACATCTTTCAGAAAGGTTTGGCCGAGTCCGTGGGAGCGGCAATCTCACCGTTCGACCAGACCGGCCTGCTGCTCACGTATGCCAGCACCACACCCGACCACGCGCCCGCGATCCTCGAATTGCTGCGCGCTGAGCTGAAGGGTCTGGCGGAGGATGGTGTCCACGAGGACGAACTGCGCCGCGCCAAGGACAAGCTTGTCAGCCGGACGGTGCTGGACGGCGAAGCGGCTTTCAGCCGGATGCAGGACCTCTCGTACCACTGGGTAGCCCAGGGCAAGCTCGAGTCGATCGCGGACGAGATGGCGGCCATTGAGGCCGTCACGCTGGACGACATTCGGCGTGTCCTCGACCGCTTCCCGCCGACGGATCGCCAGGTGACGACAGCGTACGGCCCCCTCGAAGCCGGCGCTCTTGGCCTCTCGGCATGAGGTGGGCGGCTCGCGCGCGCCGGCCCCTCATCGCGCCGGCCCCTCATCGCGCCGCCGCCGTCCAGTGCCCGTTGTGATAACCCAGGATGAGTGGCGTCGCCGTTGGGAAGTAGCCGACCTGGTAGGGCTGGTCGTCCGCGCTGTCCCACTCCGCGCCACCACGAGCCAGAACTCGCCTGGGCCAACGACCGCCATTCCGAACGGCATGGGGTGCCCGTCGCAGCCCCTCCATTGGGTATATCGCACGAGCCGCCGAAACCTGACCGAGGAGTGGGGCGAATTTAGCGCAATTGGGCCAGATCGAGCAGATCCGCGAAGCGCGCGAGGGTGATATCCGCGGCGGGCGCCCCGGCGGCCGATCATAGAGGATGCCGTGGGCGTCGAAGAAGAGGGCGCGCAACAGTGGCTTCTTTTCCCGTGCCGGCAGCTGCCGTTGGCCCACCACGATCCGCCGCCGGAGGCCGTATACCCGCTCGGGTTGATGCGTGTGGGGCGGGCGCACCTATAGTTCCTCGAAGGTATGGGTCCCGCGACGAAGATATGAGTCGCGCGATATCCGAGGGGAGGGCGGGAGAGCGGAGATGAAGGCATGCTGACGTGTCCCGTGTGCGGCGCCATGCTCGCGGCGGATGACCACGCGACGCTCAGATGCCCGCTCGGTCACGCGTTCGATCGCGCTCGTGAGGGGTATGTGAATTTGCTGGCGGCGACGCCGGGTGTGGGCGACACGGCCGTGATGGTCCGCGCGCGCCGGGCGTTCCTGGAGCGCGGCTACTATGCGCCCCTTGCGGATGCCCTGAACGAGATGGCGCTAGGCGCGCTCGCCGGCCCGGGTTCTCGTGTGGGCACCCCGGAATTGGGCGATGCGGGCGGTCCCGACGCGCGGGCCATCCTCGACGCTGGCTGTGGCGAGGGCTACTACATCGGGCGCCTCCACGATGCCCTCGCGGGAGAGTTGACGGAGCGCGCGCATCGCTGCTTCGGGCTTGATATCTCCCGGGCGGCTATCCGGCTCGCCGCGCGGCGGCACCGCGAGGTCATGTTCGTCGTCGCGGACGTCTGGCACGGCCTGCCTTTCGCGAGTGGCTCGCTCCACCTGCTCCTCGACGTCTTCGCGCCGCGGAACCCCGGCGAGTTCGCCCGTGTCCTCGCGCTCGGCGGCGTGCTGCTGGTCGCCATTCCCGGTCCGGCGCATCTGGCGGAGCTCCGAGACCGCCTTGGGCTGATCGGGATCGAGGCGGACAAGCGCGAGCACGTTGTCGCCCAGCTCGCGGGTCCCTTCGCGCTCGCCGAGACGCGCGGTGTGGAGTACGCGTTGCGGCTCGACGGCCCAGACCTCCAGGCACTCGCCACCATGACCCCGAGCTACTGGCATCTGGCCGCCGAGCGCCGTGAAGCCATTGGCGCGCTGGGTCCAACCAAGGTCACCGTGAGCTTTATGGTGCTGGCCTTCCACCGCCAGCGCTGACCGTGGTGAGGGCTAGTTTGCCGTGGAGGGCGATGGCTCTGGCGCGCAGGTGAATAGGGTGGGCGTTGGGATTGGGTCGTTGTCCCGCTGGGCCCAGGCGATCAGGTTTTCGAGCAGCTTCGCGCCCTGGCGTGCCGCCCCGGCATACGTCGCCCCATGAACGTGTCCAGAGTGCCCAGCGGCCTCCCATTCGGGAAAGCTCACGACGTACACCTGGTCTTCGTCCGACCACTGAATCACCATCGAGTATTTCATGGTTGCCGCGTCTCTCCCGTGCAAGCATTCT
This sequence comes from Ktedonobacterales bacterium, assembly GCA_025450405.1. GTDB lineage: Bacteria > Chloroflexota > Ktedonobacteria > Ktedonobacterales > JADMIN01 > JANWHL01. The sequence goes on along the minus strand of JANWHL010000065.1, from coordinate 4,150 downwards.
AGCACGCCGCGCCCGCGATGTGCCGTCCTCTGATAGCGGGCATTTCCAGCGCCCTTGAAAGAAGCTAACCGCTCGTCGTGTGTGTGGCAACCAGCACGCACCGCTACGGAAATTGGTGGCGACACCTGGCCAGACGCGACCGGACACGACCCCTTGTGTAGCCTTGCGGCGGCGCCAGAAACTAGAACATAATTTCTATCCACTAAGCTGGAGAGGAGGCGACACGTGATGATGTCCGGTATGGGAGCGGCGACCGGCGGGGAGCGGCGCATCCCTTGGCTAGCCGTGGTGCCGCGTCCCATCGCGTGCGTGCATCTTCGTGGCGTGCCCGATGGATCCGATGCCCCTGGGCTGGCGATCTTCGCGGAGCTGCTTGGCGCCTGCCGGGAGATCACGCCACGTGTCGAGGCGCATCCCGCGGCGAGAGTCGCCGTGCTCGATCTCGCGGGGTGCGAGCGCCTGCTAGTGCCGCGCGGTATAGTTGGCGGGGCGGGTGGCGGCGCGGCCGCCGTGGGGACGGATTGGACGGCATTGGCTGTGGCTCTCGCCGGGCGCCTGCGGGCGGTGTGTCCTGGCGGCCGGCTCGTGGTCAGCCTGGCGCCAGGGCGCGCGGCGGCGTGGCTCGCCGCGTCCTGGTTGGCGACGCCCGCGCATGCCGTGGAGATAGCGTCCGACGTGGATGCGCCGCCATCCCTGGCGCTGGCGCCCGAGGATGTCGCGCCCTTTCTAGAGTCGCTGCCGCTTGGCGCGCTGCTGGATCTGCCGGATCTCGTGGGCGCGGGTGGCGGAGCGCGGGCACGGCGGGAGGCAAGGGCGGCGCTCGAGGCGCTTGACATGCTCACACGTGGTGGTGTCCGGACGCTGGGGCAGCTGGCGCGGATTCCCGAGGTGGCGTTGCGGCGGCGCTTCGGCGAGATCCTGGGCGCGGCGCTGAGCCGGATCGCCAGCGGACGAGACGTGGTGCCGTCTCGGGCGGAGGTCCGGAAGAGATGGATTGGCGCCTGGCTGCCGCTGGAGCCGTCAGCGGAGATCGGGGCGGGAGGCGATCGGTCCGACGGAGCGTTCGACGCGGCGCTCGATGCGGCCCTCGACGGAGCGCTGGGGCAGTTGGCGGAACACCTGGCCGTGGTCCTGCGCCGGCGTGGGCTGGAGGCTGGCACGGTGGCGGTGTTCCTGCGCGCGGAAGGCGAAGCATGGGGAACGCCGGAGAGGCGGAGTGCTTATTGGAGGTCCACGCGGCGTCTGGGACGGCCGACCGCGAGCGCGGAGGCGCTACGCGACCATGGGCGGCGGCTCCTGGAGCGGCCGGCGGGGGCCAGGGGGCGCCAGGCCACCTCGGGCCGGTACGTGGCGGTGCATCTGCGGGCTGGGGATCTGCGCCCGGCCGTGCCGCGTCAGGACACGTGCTGGCCGGTGGGGAGGACGAACGACCGCGGCGCCGCGCGGGAACGTCTGCTGGCCGCCGCGGCGCGCCGCGGCGCGGCGGCGTTGCTACGGGCCGATCTCGTCGCGCCGTTCGCCGTGCTGCCGGAGGAACGGTATGTCTTCCGCGCCGCCTCGTGAGGCGCGCTCTGGGCACCGGCCGGACCATTCGTGCCCTCCCACCTGTGGGCCAGCGCGGGGTGCGGGATGAGGCGCGAAATTCACTTGCGCATGCACCCCCAACCAGCTCGACCCGCCCTCGCCCGCAATGGCCTGGCCGACTTCGCCGTTGCGCCCCATGGGCACGCCATGGGCACGCCATTGATGGCCGCTGGGGAGGCCGCCATCCCGGTTATCCATGAGAGCCAGGGTGTGTGACGCGCATGAGAGAGGCGGACGGAAGATGGCACGGCGCTATGGAGAGCCGGTCGCCGTGGAGGCGGTGGGCGGGCGACCGGCGACCTTCACCTGGCGCGGGCGGCGCCGCGCCGTCACGGTGATCGGCGATTGGCGGCTGGTGGCGCGCTGGTGGGAATCGGGGCGGGCGGCCGACCGGACCTATTACCGCGTCCAGACGCGCGATTGGCAGGTGTTCGAGCTCTACCACGACGCGGCGACAGGAGCCTGGGTGCTGGACGTCTGCCTGGACTGATACCACCTCGTGGTGATCGGTGGTGGCCCGGGCGGTTGAAACCGCGGCGGGCGTCCACCGGACCGGGCGTCCACCGGACGCCCCTACACGGCCCGCGGCCACGAAGTCCCCCTGCGGGGGCTCTCCAGAACTGGTATGACAGGGAGACTGACCGCGGCGGCCAGTGATCGGGCCGGACGGCGGGGGAGCTGGCATGAGCGCGACGGTGGGTCGGCCGGACATCGGTCGGCCGGAGGCGGGCCCCGCGGACGCGGGTCCTGGGGTGGGCTGGTGCGAGCTGCACTGCCACACCCCATTCTCCATGCGCGGCGCGGGCAGCGCCATCGAGGCGCTCGTGGCGCGGGCGCGCGCGCTCGGCTATCCGGCGCTGGCCATCACCGACACAATGACGCTCGCCGGCGTCGTGCGCTTCCACGCCGCCTGTCGCGACGCTAGCATCCGGCCGATCACGGGCTGCGAGCTGCTGGTGGCGCATGAGAGTGGGCCGGGCGAGGATGCCTGGGGAGAGGCCGGGGCGGGTGAATCGCCGCTCGGCACGGTGGTTGCGCTGGCCCGCGACCGCGGCGGATACGCCCAGCTCTGCGGCCTGCTCGCCCGCGCCAATCTCGCGTGCCCCAGTCGGCCGGTCATCCCACTCGCGGACCTGGCCGCGCACCGCCAGGGGCTGGCCCTGCTCGTGGGTGGCTGCGACAGCCTGGTGTGGCGCCCGCTGCTGGCCGGCCGGACCACCACGGCGGGGGCCGTCCTCACGCGCTATGTCGCGTCTCTGGGCGCGGATGACCTCTATCTGGAGCTGCGCCACGAGCGGCTGCCGGAGTCCGGGCCAGCAGTGGCCCGCGCCGCCGCGCTGGCGCGCGAGCTCGGCATCCCGTGCGTCGCCGCCGGGGGCGCGCGCCACGCCGCGCGCGCCGACCACGTGGTCTACGACCTGCTCACCTGTGTGCGCCTGGGCATCCGGGTGGACGAGCCGCACGCCGAGCGGCCGCGCAACGCCGAGCGGCATCTCAAGAGCGTGGACGAGCTGCGCCCGCTCTTCGCCGCCGCCCCCGAGGCCCTGGCCAACGCCGCCGCGCTGGCCGACCGCTGCCGGGTGGAGCTGCTGGCGGAGCGTTGCGTTCCACCGTGTGTGGCGCTGCCGGTGGGCGAGACAGCGGACGGTGTGCTACGCGCGCGCTGCCTGGAGGGCCTGCCGGCGCGCTATCCGGAGCCCGCGGCCCGCGCGCGGGCGGAGCGACAACTGGAGCACGAGCTGGCGGTCATCGGCGGGCTGGGGCTGGCGGAGTTCTTCCTGGTGGTGTGGGACATCGTGCGCGCGGGTCGGGCGCGCGGTATCCGCTGCGCCGGGCGCGGCTCGGCCGCCAACAGCCTGGTGGCCTACGCCCTGGGCATCACGGCGGTGGATCCCATCGCCCACCACCTGCTCTTCGAGCGGTTCCTGAACCCCGAGCGGGTGGGCATGCCGGATATCGATGTGGATGTGCAGAGCGGGCGCCGCGACGAGTTGATCCGTTACGTGGAGGAGACCTACAGTGAGGCCCACGCCGCTATGGTCGCCAATGTCGTGACCTATCGCTTGCGCCTGGCGGTGCGTGATGTCGCCAAGGCGCTCGGTTTTCCTCTCCCCCTGGTGGACCGGCTGACGCGCGTGCTGCCGCACTTCGGCCGCTGCGCGGATGTGGAGCGCTACGCCGCCGACCTCGCCCGTGTGCTGGCGAGCGGCTACGTGCCTGACCACGCGTCTGACCGTACGTCTGACCGCACGCCTGGAGCCGTCGCCATCACCCCCCTCCCAGGGCCGGCGTGGGACGAGCGGCTGCGCCTGCTGCTGGAGTTGGTGCCGCGCCTGGAGGGCATGCCGCGACACCTCTCGCTGCACAACGGCGGCATCCTGCTCACCCGCGCGCCGCTGACCGAGACACTGCCCGTGCGCCTCTCGGCGAACGGGGTGCGCGCCGTGGAGCTCGACAAGGACGACGTGGAGCGCCTGGGGTTCATCAAGTTCGACCTGCTCGGGTTGCGGACCTTCGACGCCATCGAGACCTGCCGGGACCTGATCGCCGAGAGCGAGGGCGCGCG
>JANWHL010000064.1 GCA_025450405.1 Ktedonobacterales bacterium | reverse complement strand
TGGGCACCGCCAGCGCCAGCAGTGTCAGCGCGTCCCGATGGGCCAGCAGCGCCTCCAGCGCGTCCGACCAGCGCGCGGCGTCGGGCGCGAGGTCCACCAGCAGGTAGAGCGGTGCTACGTCGGGATCCACGTCCCGAAGCATGCGGAGCGCGTGATCGCGCTCCCTGGAAAGGGGCGCGGGCGGCTCAACCTGGAGCCCCGCTAGCTCGGTCTCCACCGCCGCGACGCGCGCCTCCAGCTCGTCCAGGTGAACGGCAAGGCGGGCTGCCTCGGCGCTACGCTCGCGCACCTCGGCGTGCGCGGCGTCCAGGTCGCGTTGCCCCGACTCCGCGAGCGAGGGCAGGACCATCGTGCTGGGCTCGCCACCGGGGGCGTCACCCGCCCCCGCCGGCCAGCGCTGGACCATGCGGTCCCAGCGCGCCCACAGTCCCTGCCGTACGGTCTGGACGGCCTGGGCGGCGGCCTCGTGCTGCGCACGGGCGTCGCGCTCGGTCTGGCGCGCGGCGGCCACTTCAGCGCCACGCTCGGCGAGACGTGCGGCCCGGGCGTTCAGCGCTTCCAGCTCGGCGTCGACCGCGACCCAGGCGGCATGGAGCTCGTCGGCGGCATCCTGATCGCCTACCGCACCCGCCAGGCCTGTCCAGGCACCCACCAGCGCCGGGGCGATCCCGCCCAGGGCCGCCTGGGCGCGGGCGCGCAGATCGGCCAGACGCGCTCCAGCCTCACGCTCTTCGCCCTCGATCGACTCGCGTGCCGCCGACACCGATGACTCGGAACGGCGCAGGCGCTCTTCGGCCTGGCGGAGGTCGCGCGCGGAGCGATCCTGTTCGCGCTGCGTGCTGGCGAGTGTTTCGTTGGCGTGCGTGACCGCCTGGACGATGTCGCCCTGGTGGAGTTGCTGGAGCGCGTCCAGCTCGCGGCGGGCCGCGTGCTGCTCGGCGTCCGCGGCCTCTTCCTCGGCCTCCGCCTGGCGCGCGGCGGATTCCGCGTCGCGCAATGCCTCATCGGCGGCGGCGAGTGCCTGCCCGGCGTCGTCGGCGGTCCAGGCGGTGCGGAGCCAGGTGAGGCCCGCGTGATGCAGAACCGCCTCGTGGTAGCGCCTGCGCGCCTCCACCACCTCGGCCAGCGTCGAGCGTAGCTTGCCATACTCCTCGATATCGCGGTGGATGCGCTGAATGCCTTCCAGGCCCTCCACGAGCCGTTCCAGGTGGGGACGGTCCACCACCGGGAGGAACTGGCGCACGACTCCGCTCGGGTCCGCCACCAGCGTGTCGTCCACCTTGAGGCCGAGCATGCGGTGCAGCACGTCATAGAGCGCGTCGTAGCGGCGCTGCCAGTCGGCGCCCTCGATGTTTAGCAGGCGCCGCGCGACCAGGCGATTGTAGTCTTCGGCCTGCGAGGCGTTGTAGACGGCGCCTCCGGCCGTGATGAGCTCGGCGTTGCGTTCGCGGAACTCCTGCATTTGCAGGGGCACGAGCCCATGCGGCGTCGTGTCGAGGAAGACGATGCGGTCAAGTCCACCGGGGAGCGCGTAGTACCACGGATGGGCGGCATGCGGGGTGGCGGCGGCGGCGGCGCCATAGACCCACCGGCCCTCACCCTCGTGCTCCACCTCGCAGGCGCAATAGCCGACGGTGCGCTGCCGGCGCCAGCCGCGATCGGGCCGTTCAACGCCGTGGGGATCGAAGAAGAGGATCGTGTTGCTGAGCGTGCGGCGGCTGGTGCGTCCGCCCTCGCGCGCCGCGGCGTTGAATTGCTTGTTCGGGGCGGGGAAGAGCGCCCAATCGATGGCATCGAGGATCAGCGACTTGCCCGAGCCGTTCTCGCCGATGATGGCGAGCATGTCGCCGAGCACGTCGAAGATCGCGTTCTCGTGGCCGTGCCAGTTGATCAGCCGAATGCGACGGATCCAGGCGCGGCGGGCGGGACGCGTGCGGCCGTTGGAGGCCGCGAGACCGCGGGCCGGGGTGACTGGCACACGCGCGATCATCCTTCGTCCTCCTCATCGCGGGCAAGGTCGTCATATTGCACCAGGCCGGCCGGCGGCAGAAAGCGGTCGATCAGGTCGGTGAATTCGTAGACGCCACTGAAATCGCGCTCATCGAGTTGGAAGCGCTCATCCGGACGCTGGCGGTCGTCGGCGCCGATGCGGCTGATCAGGCGGTAGCGCTCGAAGGCGGCGAACGCCTGGTAAAAGGCCCGCTGATTGGCGCGGACGCGCATCGCCGGGCTGCCGGCCCCACGCGCGGCGGCCGCGCTAGACTTGCGGGCGCGCGGCGCGCTCGCGGTGACGGTGGCGGCGCCCGCACTGGTGTTGGCGGCGGCACTGGTGCCGTTGGCACCTGACTTCGTGGCACGGCGCCGCGGGCGAGAGTTGGTGTTCGCGCCCTCCAGCGGCTCCTCATCGTCGCCGTCATCCTCGGCACCCCGGGTCGCCAGGGCCTCGGCGATCACCGCCTCGTCAAAGCTGAGCCACGGCGACTGGCGCTGGCCCTCCTCAGCGGCGTAGCGAAAGAGCTCGATGAAGCGGAAGACGCTGGCGCTCTCGCCCGCTTCGAGCAGGCGCACGCTGCGGTAGGCACGAATAAGGCAGGCGTAGGCCGTCTGTTTCCGTGCCGTCAGCTCGAAGACGTCGGCCAGGACCAGCTCGCGCTGGCGCGGCGGCGCGGGCCAATACGCGCGCGCCCAGCGGCCCAAGCGCAATTCGAGCCGCGCGCCCAGCTCATCCTCGAAGAAGCGCTGCTCGCTGTTGAAATGCCGCGTGAGCCACGCGAACTCGTCGGCGGAGTCGTCCTGCGTGACGCAGCTCTGCTCGATCAGCATGCGCCGGACGCGCCGGGCGAGGTCCTGATCGCGCTGGCCAGTGTAGGTCGGCATGACGACTCCCGCGAGGAGATTCACAATGAGGACACTGAGGACACTGAGGACACATAGGCGAGGTTGGGGGAACCTCACCCCCAGCCCCCACTGGGGCCCCCAGCCCCCAGTGGGGGACCCCAGCCCCTCTCCCTGTGGGAGAGGGGAGCCGGAGGGCAGGCGACTAAATTATGGGTCGCCAGCGGTTCGGCGACCCAGGCCGGCTGGCAAGCGCCAGAGGCGCCGGGCGTGTGCTGGCGTGCGTTCAGAGCGCGCGAGCGGCTGGCTGGGATGCGGCCGGCTCGCGGGAGCGCGCGGCACCGTGGGTGCGTACGGGTTCCGCGGGGGCGCGCCTGGCGTGTCGGGCCCGTCGAGCGGGTGTGTGGCATGGGGACTCGCCGCGGGATGCGGCTCGTCCAGTGGGTGCGTGGGATTCCCGGTGGCGCCGCCCTGCCACGGATCGACGGCGTCGCCAGCGCGCGGCTCCATGACATCGGCGGCGATCACTGGCCGCGCGGCCGGCGCGGCGGGACGCTGGATCTGGCTAGCCCGCGCGGCGGGCTGCCGCGCGGCGGTGGTGGCGGTGAAGCGATAGTTGTCGGCTTCGAGGTCGAAGTCGGGGCCGCGCAGGATTGCGCGGCTCGCCATGCCCGCGCCAGGCGCGTGAATGCGCAGACCCAGACGTCGGAGCGGGGCGCTATCGCGTGGGAGCCAGAGGAGCGCGGCTAGCAATCGTAGCTCCTCAAAGTTTTCCAGCGCGCCAAGCCCGGCGACCGAGCCCGCCGTGATCAGGCGCTCGACCAACCGCGATCGGGCTTCCTCGCGCTCGCGCAGGCGCGGATCGTCGCCGGGGTTCCAATCGTCGGCGGTGATGAGCGCGCTGGGAGGGGGGGGAGGCGCCGGGCGGTAGCGGGGCCGGATCGACCGGCGCCAGGTCTCTTCGTCCACCAGCGGCAGCGGCGAGCCGCCGTGGCCCTGTAGCCAGCGGTCCAGCCGAATCTGGTCGTCGGTGGCGGGCGGCGCCTGTACCCAGATGGCGGCGTGGATCGCACCCGAGGCATCCCAGAGCCACTGGCGGGCGCGCTGGGTCTGGGTCGCTCCTCCATCGGCCAGGGCGCGGGCGCGACGCAGGAGTGCGGCAATGGCCTGGGTCTGCTGGAGCCGGAGCGCGATGGCCGAGTGGATGCGCTCCGTGAGGTCCACCAGCGCCAGGCTGATCAGCCGGGCCCCCTCGCGCCAGGAGCGCGAGCCGGAGTCAGCCATGAAGCGGTCGAACAGATACAGCTCGCGCAGCACCTCTTCCGCGACGGCGTTGAGGCGCTCGTCTCGTTCGGTCTCAGTCTCGCCGAGGCCGACGCTCCACTCCTCCTCGCGCACGCGCAGCGCCCATTGCAGGCGGCGCACATTCTCGCCCTCGTGCCGCTCGTCGCGGAGCTGGGCGAGGCGCTGGCGTACCTGGGCGGCGCCCTCGGCGGCTACGCGGAAGAACTTCTCGTGGAGCATGCCGAGCCGGTCGGCGATGTCGGCCAGAATTTCGGTGTGGTTACTATCCACTCGGAGGGCGCGCAGCTCGCGGGCGAAGTCGCGCGATTCGGTGTTGATTCCGTGTAGCGCCTGATGGAGCGATTGCCAGGCCGAATGGCAGCGAAGCGGATCGGGATCTTCGTACTTCAGCTCGTCGAGCAGGGTGTCGAGGGCCGAGATGGCCTGGGCAAAATAGTTCGCGCTCAGGCTCAGGTAGCGCCGGCGCAATGCGCGCTGAACCTCGTCCCAGTGGGGCAGGAAGACGCGCATCGGGCGGGCGAGGGCGTAGTCACGCTCCACCCGGCGCCGCAGACCGTCGCGGTCGGCGCGCTCGGGGGCGAGTCCGCCATCCACCGCGCCCCAGCCTTCGAGCTGGCGCAGGATCTCCACGACCTCGGCGCGCGCATCCTCGGGCAGCGGCGCCCCGCGCAGGCGCAGGACGGCCTCCAGGTCCGCGGCGAGCTCGTCCACGGAGATGCCCACGCGGCCCTCAGCCTCCTGCTCGCGCAGCGAGGCGAGCACGATGGCGCGGCGGCGCAGGCGCACCTCGGCGCCGTCGCCGATAAAGGCGCGGAGATACTCCGGCGGACCGGCGATCAGCGCGTCAGCGGCGCGCGTGAGGTCGGTGATGCGCTCGAGGTCGTACATCACATCGATGGCCACGGGACCGGAGTCCTCTCTCGCCCACGCGGTTTCGGCCCGCCCCCGCCACCCGCGGCCCGCGAGTGCGAGGACGAGGCGGCGGCTAGAACGGATGCCCCAGCGCGGCTGGGGACACGCCACTGCTGAGTCCCTTGGAGTGTATCACAGCCGGCCAGGTCAATTCGGACGGTGGCGCCGCGCCCGCCCAAAGGTACCAGGATGCGATTGCGGATTGCGACGTGCTCGAATCCAGGCGGCAGTATCCCACCATGCGGTAGGCGACGCCGCGCGGGCAGGTTGCTACGGGAGGGCCGATGTGGATGCTGAGATAGACGCTCTCTCGCTCGCGTGGGCCATCCCCGGCCCGTGGCGGTCGACCGAGTTGGTCGTCGGGGCCAACAACCGCGTCCTGCGCGTGGACACCCCGGCGTCCGGTGCCTACGTGCTGCGCATCTACCGCAACCATGTGGACCCTCGGCGCGTGCGCCACGAGCTGGCGGTTGTGGCGGCGCTCCAGCACGAGAGCCTGCCGTTCGTCGTGCCGGCACCCGTGG
>JANWHL010000063.1 GCA_025450405.1 Ktedonobacterales bacterium | reverse complement strand
GGGGCCACGTGCGGAAGTCGCGCGCTAAGAGTCAGGCGGGAGAGTAGGGTGCCGTGCGGGCGATAGGTACACCGAATGGCGAGCGGGAGCACTTGGCGAGAATGCGGAATCGAAGGTCCGCGAGTCAACCCACGCTTCGGGCGGGTCGCTAGTGAGGCGGGTGAAAAGTGGTGCGACCAAGGGGGGAGGCGGTGGTCTGGCGAGGATGCGGAATTGAAGTTCCACGTCTAATCCTGAGCTTCGGGTGGGTCGTGCGCTAGGGGGCGATCGACGACGGGCAGCTCATGTCAGCTGCTGATGAGGAAATGGGTATGGGGCGCCCAGTGGGCGCCCCATACGGAAATGCGCGGGACCCTGCGCGGCGCGGGATCAGGCGTGCCGGGCCTGGGCGCCGGCGGCGGCCTTGAGGGCCTCGACCTTGTCGAGCCGCTCCCAGGGTGCGTCGATGTCCGTGCGGCCGAAGTGGCCGAACGCGGCGGTGGGCTGGTAGATCGGCCGGCGCAGGTCGAGCGCCTGGATGATGCCCGCCGGGCGGAGGTCGAAGTGCTCGCGGACGAGGCGGATGAGCTCCTCATCGCTGATCTTGCCGGTGCCGAAGGTCTCCACAAAGATCGAGAGCGGACGCGCGACGCCAATGGCGTACGAGATCTGAATCTCGAAGCGGGTGGCGAGGCCGGCGGCGACGATGTTCTTGGCAACGTAGCGCGCGGCGTACGCGGCGGAGCGGTCCACCTTCGTGGGATCCTTGCCGGAGAAGGCGCCGCCGCCATGGCGCGCGACGCCACCGTAGGTGTCCACGATGATCTTGCGGCCGGTGAGGCCGGCGTCGCCCATCGGGCCACCGACGACGAAGCGGCCGGTGGGGTTCACGAAGTACTTGGTGTCCTTGTCCAGCAACTCGGCGGGGATCTCGGCCTTGATGATGTGCTCGATGACATCCTCGCGGATGCGGGGCTGCTCCACATCTTCGGCGTGCTGGGTGGAGATGACGACGGTATCCACGCGGACCGGCCGGCCGCGGTCATACTGGACGGTGACCTGGCTCTTGCCATCGGGCCGGAGGTAGGGCATGGGGCCCTTGCTCTCCCACGAGGCGCGGCGGATGTTGGAAAGCTTGCGGGTCAGGGCGTGGGCGAAGACGATCGGGGCGGGCATGTAGTTGAGGGTGGCGCCGCCGTCGCCCATCTCGTCGCAGGCGAAGCCGATCATCATGCCCTGGTCGCCGGCGCCGATGGCGTCGAGCTCGGTGTCGGTCAGGCCGCCGCTGGCCAGACGATCCTTGTACTCCATGGACGCGCTGACGCCGCGGTCGATGTCGGGGCTCTGCTTGCCGATGGAGGTGGCCACGCCGCAGGTGCGGTAATCGAAGCCGTAGCGGGCGTCCACGTAGCCGACCTGCTCGATGGTCTTGCGCACGATGGCGGGGATGTCGGCCCAGGCTGTGGTGGTGATCTCACCGGCGACGAGGATCAGGCCGGTGGTGGTGGCGGTCTCGCAGGCCACGCGGGCCAGGGGGTCCTCACCGATGAGGGCGTCGAGAACGCCATCGCTGATCTGATCGCAGAGCTTGTCGGGGTGGCCCTCGGTGACGCTCTCGCTGGTGAAAAAACTCTTCGGGTCGGTCATGAAGCTGCTGCCGCTCGCCAAGGCTGTGCTCCTCTCCCCGAACGCGCGGGGAATCACTACTGAAGATTCGCGAACAACAGATTCGCGAACAACGACGGAACCGGGGAGATGGATGCGCGATCGGGATCCATGCGTGGTAGGGTGGCGCGAGATTAACGGGTGCCGGGCCGCTGAGGGCCCGGCACCGGGATGGCTCGCCGTGGGTGGGGGACTAGGTGCCCGACTCCCAGGCGGCGAGGTACTGCTTTTGCTCGGGGGTCAGGGTGTCGATACGGATGCCCATCGCCTGGAGCTTCAGCCGAGCGATCTCGTGGTCGATCTCGGTCGGGATGGTGTAGACGCGCGGCTCGAGCGAGCTGGCGTTGCGGAGCATGTGTTCCGAGCCGAGGGCCTGGTTGGCGAAGCTCATATCCATGACGCTGGCCGGATGGCCTTCGGCGGCGGAGAGATTGACGAGCCGGCCCTCGGCCAGCAGGAAGAGTGTGCGCCCGCCGTCGAGACTATAGGCTTCGACGAACGGCCGGGTGGGGCGGTGGCCGCCGGTGGCCAGTTCCTCCAGCGCCGGGATGTTGATCTCGTCGTTGAAGTGGCCGGCGTTGGCGATCAGCGCACCGTCCTTCATGTGCTCGAGGTGCGGGCGGTCGATGACGTTCAGGTCGCCGGTGACGGTGATGAAGAGGTCGCCGATCGGGGCGGCCTCCACCAGCGGCATGACGCGGAAGCCATCCATGGCGGCCTCGATGCCGCGGACGGGATCGACCTCGGTGACGACCACGTTAGCGCCCATGCCGCGGGCGCGCGACGCGACGCCCCGGCCGCACCAGCCATAGCCGATGACGACAAAGGTCTTTCCGGCCAGGAGGACGTTGGTGGCGCGCATGATGGCGTCCACGGCGCTCTGGCCGGTGCCATAGCGGTTGTCGAAGAGGTGCTTGGTGTCGGACTCGTTGACGGCGAGCACGGGGAAGCGCAGGACGCCGTTGCTCTCCATGCTGCGCAGGCGGATGACGCCGGTGGTGGTCTCCTCGAGGCCGGCGATCACCTCGGGGATCAGGTCCGGGCGCTCTTTGTGGAGCGACGAGACCAGATCACAGCCGTCGTCCATGGTCATCTGGGGCCGGTGGGCGAGGGCGGCGCGAATGTGCTTGTAGTACGTCTCCTCGTCCTCGCCCTTGATGGCATAGGTGGGGACGCCCAGATGCGCCACGAGGGCGGCGGCCACGTCGTCCTGCGTGGAGAGTGGGTTGCTCGCGCAGAGGACGAGGTCGGCGCCGCCGGCCTTGAGGGTGGCGGCGAGGTTGGCGGTCTCGGCGGTGATGTGCAGGCAGGCCGACATGCGAATGCCCTTGAGGGGCTGCTCGCGGGCGAAGCGCTCGCGGATCAGCCGGAGCACAGGCATTTCGCGCGCGGCCCAGTCGATGCGCGCCTGGCCCGGGACGGCCAGCGTGAGGTCTTTGACGTCGCCGGCGACGCCAGTGGGTGTGGTCATGATGGTGATGCTCTCCCGTGATGAGCCCCGCGCGGTGTTCCCAGGACGTGCCGGGGAAGGGCGGGGCACACTGTTTTCCCTCAGACTCCAACGGATCGAGGCGGAGGCGCGGCGGCACGCGTCGAGGGGCGCTCCCACGAATGGCCAGGGATGAGCGACATCCAGCCATGTAGCCATGCGGGGCGGACCGAGAGCTGCGCGGGGCCGGCGACTCCATTTCGGATCGCGCCGGGTGCTCCGCGGGGCGCTCCTCCGGGCGCGGTCGTGAGGGCGGAGGTCACGGCAAAGGCATGGTGATGAGGCGGCGGGCGGTAAATGGTGCCCGGCGCATCACCATCCATTATAGTACGGAGCCGGCGCGATGGACGCAAGTTTCATAGCCGTAGCGGCATGGCGATGGGCATCAACCAGATCGCGGCGATCGCCGGGTCGTTCATCGGGCTGATCCTGGGCGGCGTGCTCTCGATCTTCAACTGGCGCATCATCTTTCTGGTGAGCGTGCCTTTCGGCATCATCGGGACTGTCTGGGCCTACCGGATGCTGCGCGAGGCGGCCCAGATTCGGGCGCACCAGCGGGTGGACTGGTACGGGAACGTCACCTTCGCGCTGGGGCTGACGGCGCTGCTCGTCGGCATCACCTATGGCATCGAGCCATACGGCGGCTCGCCGATGGGATGGGGCAATCCGCTGGTGATCGGCGCCATCGCGCTGGGGATCGGCCTGCTGGGCCTGTTCATCTGGGTCGAGCTGCACGTGGCGGACCCGATGTTCCGGCTGGACCTCTTCAAGATCCGCATGTTCGCGGCGGGCAACGGCGCGGGCTTCCTCGCGTCGCTGGCGCGCGGCGGCCTGCAGTTCATGCTGATCATCTGGCTGCAGGGCATCTGGCTCCCGCTCCACGGCTACAGCTTCGCGGTGACGCCGCTCTGGGCCGGCATCTACATGACGCCACTCCTGGTCGGGTTCATCCTCATGGGACCGCTCAGCGGCTGGCTCTCGGACCGATATGGCGCGCGGCTGTTCTCGACGCTGGGGATGGCGATTCAGGCCGTCGGGTTCATCGCGCTGACCTTCCTCCCGGCGGACTTCAACTACATCTGGTTCGCCCTGCTGCTCTTCCTCCTGGGGCTCGGGTCGGGCCTCTTCGCGGCACCGAACACCACGGCGATTATGAACAGCGTGCCGGCGGAGACCCGCGGCGTGTCGTCGGGGATGCGCGCGACCTTCCAGAACGCGGCGGCGCTCGTGAGCATCGGCGTCTTCTTCAGCATCGTGACGGCGGGCCTGGCCGCGGCGCTCCCGGCGACGCTCTACAGCGGCCTGACGAAGTACGGCGTGCCGGCAAAGACGGCCAGCGCGATCGCGCAATTGCCACCGACGGCGGCGCTCTTCGGGGCGTTCCTGGGCTATAACCCGGTCGGTGTGCTGCTGCCGAAGTCGGTGCTGGCGCAGCTCTCGGCGGCGGACCGCGCGACGCTGCTGGGCAAGTCTTTCTTCCCGCACCTGATCTCGGCGCCGTTCACGGTGGGGCTGAACGCGGTGTTCTACGTCTCCGCCCTGATGTGCCTGGTGGCGGCGGTGGCCTCGCTGCTGCGCGGGAAGCGCTATATCAACGAGCAGGACCAGGTGGCGGCCAGTGCGGTGGATGCGGCACACCCGGGCACGGACCCAACCAGCGTGCCGGACGCGTCCGTCGCGCGGGAGCGTCTCCGCCGCGCGGGTCCGGGCGGCGCGGACGGCGCGAGTGAGCCCGCGAACGGTGCGAGTGAGACCACGAATGGGCGGGCGCCCGCGCGCCCGCGCGGCCGGACAACGGGCGCGGACGCCCGCCGCGAGCGCCCCAGCGGCAACTGGATACGCATGGGCGGCGGAGCGCGCCGCCCCACTGGCAAAGGCCCAGGGACGCCGGGATCCAGCCGGGCGACGGGAGCCCGAGGGAGGCCAGGCGCCGCCCCTCGGCGCCCGTGACGGGCGCGCGGGCTCCGACCGGCCCGTGGTGGTATGGCGCCCATCACCCAGGAGTCGCTGACCAACAGCGGCACTCAGGCTCGTCGTGGGCGCGCCGGAGGTGACGGCGGCCACGCCCAATCTCAACTGCACCCGCCACCAGGGATCTCAGCCGCACCCGCCATTACCAGTCTCAGCCATACCCGCCGCGGCCGATCTTAACCGCACCCGCCGCAACCGGTCTCAACCGATCTCAACCGAACTCGCCAGATCACCACCATTTCGCCACTCGTCGCGAGGCCGAACCATCAACCCGCGATGATTATCATAAAGGCAGGAACGAGCGAACCGTCCACGCCGATAGGGGGGAGCACGGGGGGGCGCGGGGGGGCGCGGGGGCGTGCTGGGCCTCATGGAGGATCTGGCCGATGAGCAGTTGGTCGTCGCGACCGGTTAGGCGAAACCGATCAGGCGGAACCGATCGTTCGAGTCGGGTATGAGTCGCGACACACTCGTCGCCCGCAATGCCACCTTCCTCGGCATCGCCCAGGTGGTCTCCTGGGTGACGTCATTGGCGTACCTGGTGGTCGTGCCGCGACTGGTCGGTCCCTCCCAGTGGGGCGAGATGGGCGCCGGGCTTGCCATCACGGCGCTCGCCGGGGCGATCGCCGGCATGGGGCTCAGCACGGTCGTGATCAAAGAGGTGGCCCGCCACCGCGCGCGGGCCGCCGAGTATGTCGCGGCCGCCCTCGCCGCGCGCATGCTGCTGGCCATTCCGTTCGCCATCGGCGTTGCCGTGCCCATGCTGGCGCATGGCTATAGCACGCGTACCCGCATCATGATCGGCATGCTCGGGATGTCCGCGCTCGTCAACTTCCTCGTCGGCCCCGTCAGCGCCGCGCTGCAGGGGCTCGAACAGATGCGGTACACCGCCCTCGCCAGCATGATCAGCGGGGCCGCGGACTCGCTGACGGCCGTGGGCATCGTGCTGTTCATCACGCGCGACGTCATCGCGCTGGGGCCGGTGTCGTTCGCGACCGCGCTCCTCTCGGCCGGCCTCCTCGTGTTCTGGCTGAGGCGATCGATCCCCCCGCGGCCGCGCTTCAACTGGCCGCTGATGCGCTCCCTGATCACCGGCGGCCTCCCGTACTGGGGGACGGGCCTCTTCGTGATGATCTACACCTGGGTGGATGGGCTGATGCTGTCCCTCATGGATACGACGACGGTTGTCGGCTGGTACGCAGTGGCGACGCGCTTGGTGACGAATCTGCTCTTCCTCCCCACGATCCTCGCTACGGCGCTCTTCCCCGCGGCCGCGCACGCGTTCGCCCAAGACCGCACCGCGGCCAACGTTCTGCTCCGCCGCGGCTTCCGTCTGCAGACCAATCTCAGCCTGCCGCTCGCCGCCGGGGCCGTCCTGCTCGGCCCGTCGGCCGTGACTCTGCTCTTCGGACCGTCCTACGCGCGCGCGGGTCCGGTCGTCGCCGTGCTGGCGCTCACCCTGATCCCAACGTACATCAACATGTTCGCCGGCCAGGCCCTCGCCGCGATGGATCGGCAGAGCGCCTGGACCCGCGTGATGGGCGTGATGTGTCTGGTCAATCCGGCCATCAACCTCGTCACGATACCCCTCGGTCGTCGCTTGGCCGGCAACGGAGCGCTCGGCGCCGCATGGGCGCTGCTGGCGACCGAACTGCTGGTGACCCTGGCCGCGCTCGTGCTGCTCCCCCGCGGCCTACTCGGCTGGGCGACGCTCCGCCTGGCGGGCCGGGCCGCCGCGGCCACCGCGGTCATGGCCGGCGCCGTGTGGCTGTTGCGCGAGCGCTTCGTCGTGCTGCCGATCGGCGCCGGCGCGCTGGTGTTCTTCGCCATGGCGGTGCCCTTGCGGGCGTTCGCGCCCGAGGACATGCGCCTGGCCGCTGAGGGCGCTGGGAAGGTGCTCAGTCGCCTTGGCCCGCGCCGGCCGGCCGATCGGCGCGCACGTCGCGTCCTGACCGCCCGCGGCGGGCGGCTGGGCGCTCTCTCTCCCACGGCGTCTACCGCGGCCACCATCGGGCCGCCGACGCCCGTACCCGGGTGATGGCGGTCGGCCGTCCCAACCGCCGGGCGGCGCGCTGAGGGGGGGGGACTAGGGCCGCGGGCCGCCGCGCGCCGATCACCCGGCCGGCGCGTCCGATCGCGTCCGATGCGCTCCGCGGCGGGCTCAGTGCGCGCTCGCCACCGGGCGCGCGCCATCGGGGAGCGCGGCGGCCGGATCGGGCGCGGCAACCTGGCCGTGCGCGGCGTGGCGGCCGCGGACGAGCGAGGTGACGGCGCCGACGAGCGCGAAGCCGGTGGCGACGAGGTAGCAGATGCGGAAGGCGGCGACCACCTCGGCCGCGCCGGTGGCGGTGGTCGCGCCGGTGAGGGCGAGCTGGAGGAAGGCATTGAAGGGCATGAAGCTCACAAAGACGGCGCCGATGATGCCGATGCCGAGCATCTGACCGAGGTTACGCATGGTGCCGAGCACGGCGGAGGCGACGCCGCGGCGCGCGCCGGGGACGGAGCCCATGACGGCGCTATTGTTGGGCGACTGGAAGAGTCCCATGCCGATGCCGAGAATGACGAGGCGGAAGGCGATCGGCCCGTAGGATTCGTGGAGCGTGAGGGTGCTGAGGCTGGCCAGCGAGATGGCGGCGATCACCATGCCGAGCGTGCCCAGCAGCCGCGACCCGAAGCGGTCGGAGAGATAGCCGCTGACGGGGGAGACAATCAGCATGGTGAGGGGGAAGGGCGTGAGGAGGACGGCGGACATGAAGAGCGAGTAATGGAGCACATCCTCCAGGTAGAAGGGGAGCAGAAACAGGACGGCGATCATGCCCATGGTGGCGAAGGCGGCGGAGAAGTTGGCCATCGCGAAGAGGCGGTTGCCGAAGAGGCGGAGGTCCAGCAGCGGCTGGGAGACGCTGAGCTGGCGCCAGAAGAAGAGCGCGGTGGCGACGACGCAGACGGCCAAGGCCAGCAGCATGCCGCGAGAGCCCCAGCCATACATCGGGCCGAAGGAGACGAAGTAGAGGAGGGTGGCGAAGCTGACGGCGAGCAGACCGGCGCCGGGGAGATCGAAGCCTTCGCGCCGGGCGGACGCGCGTGTGCCGACCTCGTTGTAGAGGAAGTAGTAGGCGAGGACAAAGCCCACCACGGCGATGGGGACGTTGACCCAGAAGGCCCAGCGCCAGTTGATGGCGTCGGTGAGCAGACCGCCAACGATGGGACCGAGGGTCGTGCCGACGGCGTAGACCATGGACGTGACGCCCAGGGCGCGGCCGAGCTCGCGGTGGGGAAAGGTGTGGGTGATGATGGCGGAGGCGTTGGCGGTGAGCATGGCGCCGCCGATGCCCTGGATGAAACGCGCGGCGATGAGGGTGTTGACCTCGGGCGCGACAGCGCTGAGGACGGAGCCGACGCCGAAGATGGCGTAGCCCCAGAGATAGATGCGCTTGTTGCCCCAGAGATCGGCGCCGCGGCCAACCGTGAGGAGCAGGATGGCGCTGGCGAGCACGTAGGCGAGCAGCACCCAGAAGATGTTGATGAGGGCGGTGTGGAGGTCCCGCTGAAGGGTCGGCAGGATGATGATGAGGCTGGCGGAGTTGAGCGAGGCCATGAAGCCGCCGACGGCGACGACGGCCAGGACCAGCCATTTGTTGATACCCGCGGGGACCGTGACCGCGTCGGTCGCGACGGGGTCACCGGTCCGGCCGCTACCCACCAGGTTGTTCGCGGGCTCGCCCTCCCCGAAGAGGGTGCCTGATTGTGCCACGGAAGCGCTCCTCAGCCAGCGCCGCGCACGCTGGGGCGCGCGGCGCCGGCAAACGTTGACGTTAACGAGATAGTATGGGTGGAAGTATAGCACGGACGCTCCCGTGCGGCAACTCGGGTGGGTGGCCGTCTACGCGACGGTTCGCGCTCAGCGCCGCGCGGGTGGGCTGGAGTGGGTGGGTCGGGGTGGGCGGCGTCGGGCACTGTAGCTCGAGGCGATCTGTCACGGTGCGCCCGAATGGCCGCATTGGCTTGACTTTTTGGGCGCACGATGCTATGCTTGCCCGGGCGAGCGAGCGGAATCTCAACCGTGGTCGCGATCGCGTGGTGCCGCACGCGGCCGGGGCCCGATCGTCCGTGAGGTCCGGGCTCGCCAGAGGTGCGGCGCCTCCGTAGCGCATAACCTCCGTAGCGCGGTGATTGGCGTGGCTCTCCCAGGGAGAGCCCTGGCCGAAAAGGAGCGGTAGGTGAACGTCCTCCATCGGGACGGGTCTCCGATTGAACAGTCCCGCGACACCCATCGTTACGTAGGGCACCGTCATTTTTGGGAGCGCGCCGCCCTCTCGCGGCGCCAGTTCATGGGCACCGCGGCCGGCGTGACCGGCGCCGTGCTGACCTCAGGATTCTGGCTGCCGGCGCTCGCGTCCGCGGATGCCACAACCGCCGCCAACCCGATACCGGGCGGCATCCAGCCGTTCGGACCGGGGACGGAAGTTTTCCACGTCTTCCTGCCGGGCCGGGGCGCCGAGCCGTCGACCATCTTTGATCTGAACGGCTTCGTCGGCCTCGCCAACGTGCGCGGGATGGGCACGGCGACCGATACGAGGTCCGGAGCGACCTCGCGGCTGATCTACGACGTCGACAACCGGTTCATGAAGGGTGTCTTCGTTGGGACGGACGGGAAGCACCACAACGGGGCCTTCGCGTTCATCTGACTAGACCTCTACCAGGAGCAGTTCGCTCCTCAGAACCAGATCCACGACTTCAACCCCGGCATCTCCGAGAACGGCGTCTTCTGGACGATCCAGGTGCCAAACGACAGCGTGCGGGTCAACCTCGGCGCCGGACGGGCCTCGCTCAACGTGGCTGACCGGGACGTCGAGGACTACGGCACGATCGTCAACGCGCTGTTGGACGGCCCTTCGGTCCCCGCCAACGTCAGCTTCCGCATCGAGTGGAGCGGCGAGAACCGGGTCGCTGACCTCATCGACCCCGTGAACCGGTTCACGGGCCGCTACATTGAAAACTCGGCAACCATCGAGTGGTCGGCACGCGAAGAGGGCTTCACCTTCGTGTCCGATCCGGCGGAGACGACGACGACGGAGTTCGCGCTGATCGGGCGCGAGCGCAATGGCGTGTTCTTCCACGGCTAGCCTGACCGCGGGATTGCCTGGCGGATGCTGGTATCCTGGCGGTCTGGGCCGAGCGCCTGGCCATGGCGACGACCGAGGAGTCGGGATACCAGCGGTATTTCTCGTTCACACGCTCTCTGAACCGTGGCGGGGCCGCCAGGAGTGCCGTGGCATGCATCGTCCAGCGATCACGTCTCTGCGCTTCGCGACCTTTCTCGCGCCCAACATGCTGCCGGTCTACGCGCGCATCGTCGCGCACATTGGCGACCGCCTGAGGCTGCCCACCACGCTAACGGTCGGCACGAGCTTCGCGGACTTCGAGCGCGGGGTGATCGACGCGGGCTTTATCTGCGGACTGCCGTACGTGGACCTGACGCGATGCGGCGAGCCGGCGATCGAGCTCCTCGCCGCGCCAGTGCTCCAGGGCGAGCGCTATCAGGGTCGGCCCATCTATTACTCTGACGTGATCGTGCGTGCTGAGTGCGCCGCCCGCCAATTTCTGGACCTGCGTGGGTGCCGGTGGGCGTACAATGAACGCGAGTCCCACTCCGGCTACAACATCACACGCTATACCCTGGTGCGCCTGGGCGAGACGAGGGGCTTCTTTGGCCGGGTGGTGGAGGCGGGCTATCATCAGACGGCCATCCGCATGGTGGTAGATGGCCAGGTGGACGCGGCGGCGATTGACTCACAGGTGCTGGCGGTGGAGCTGCGCGACCACCCAGAGCTGGGCGAGGCGATCCGCGTCGTCGAGACGCTGGGTCCGGCGACGATCCAGCCGGTGGTAACCGCGCGGCGCGTGCCCACCCCGATCAAGGCCGAGTTGCGTGTGGCGCTCTGCGCGCTGGGGGATGATGCGGCCGAGCGCCGAACGCTGGATGCTGGCTTGATCGAGCGCTTTGTGCCAGTTGGCGATGACGCGTACGACGACATTCGCGCGATGGTGGCGGCGGCGGCGGCGGCGGACTTCCTCACGTTGCGGTGACTCAGTTGCCGAGGAAGCGGCGACTGAAGGTGGCGATGAAGGATGGCGATGTCGTGCACAGCGATACGGTGCCCCGCGACGCATGGCTTGCCGCCATATACGTCCGCATCGCGCTCGATGTACTTGATGTCAGTTGGAGTGGTCATGTATCGGTCTCCCTCGGGCAGGCCTCAGGTCTGAGACTTCACCGGCCCTCAAGCCTATCAGGTGGGGATCGGGCGGCACCCGCGCCACCGGTGCCGCCGCCGGTATCAACGCAAAGGAGTGTGTTTGGCCGATGCGATACCAGCCGAGGCACCCTGAGTCAATAGAGTTACACGTCGGAGGCGTTCGTTGAAACACGCCGCGGGGCGCGGGAGCAGGTTGGCTCCCGCGCCCCGCTCACGCGCTCCATGGTGGACCAGGGTTGGATCAATCGCGGGCAAGTCGCGAATAGGCTGTGGTGGTAAGGAAAAGGGCCGTTGGGGCAACGGAACGCGCGCTACGAGGCGCGCAGGGCAAAGAGGGTGGCGTCGATGGCCTGCCACGCCTGGGCGCGCCGCGCGTCAAGGCGGCCGAGGGACGGATCGGTCGCCGCTTCGGCCGCGGCGAGGTCCTGAATAGTCAGCCAGTTGCGCAGGGCTTCGGACCAGACGTCCTCGGGCGCGCGGCCACTCTCGCGAGCCGCGCGCGAGGTGGCCCAGACCAGGGCGGGGGAGACACCGCCCGCGAGCTGCCGCTCGGCCGCGCCGTGGCGGGACGCGAACACGCCGAACGGTGTCTCGTTCCCGAACAGGCCCTCGGCCCAGATCACCTGGGTGCCAGTGGTGAGCGCCCGTGCGCTCGCCAGGGCGTGTTTTGTCTCAGTCTCTTGGGCCGCTGGGGTCGCGTGAGCCGCCCGTGCCTCTTCGTTGGCTCGCGCTACCAGTTGCATGGACCGGTGCGCGGGGCGCCCG
>JANWHL010000062.1 GCA_025450405.1 Ktedonobacterales bacterium | reverse complement strand
CCGTCGTTCGCCACACTGCCCGCCCAGGGACCGATCCCGAGCCTGCCCCTGACCAAACGCGGCAACGGCGGCTCGCGCTACGGCAATGGCGTGGTGACGAACGCCCAGAGCCTCTGCTCGCTGACCACCGGACCCGCCCTCGACACCTATCTCACCGGTCAGCTCCCCCGTTTGGGCTGGCAGTACGGACTACCGTCCGGCGACATCGCGGGCGCCTGCGGCCTGACCGGATCCCAGTGGTGGCAGGGCACGTCCATCTTTCAGTGGAGCGACCAGGGCGATGCCGGCGGCGGCTCGTTTTTCTGGTCCTACACGCTGTGCGCCATCGGCGGGGCGTAGAGCGCCCCCACGTTGCGGTCCGGATGCCCCTCCCCTCGCAAGGAGAGGGGCTGGGGGTGAGGACTCTTCACACGATCGGAGATGCTCGCATGCTCCATGTCACGAACGGCGACTCGGCAGGTGGTGAGCTCGAGCGTGCCGGCCTGCCGGGCACGGTGCTGGCCTGGCGCGACGTCCTGCCCGAGGGGCCAGTGCCCGCCAATCTCGATGCGGCGGCCCTGCGCGCGGCGCGGGCACGCTATCTGGCCGGCATGGGTTGGGCCGCCTATGACGATGCCCTGGCGGACTTCGCCGCGCGCGACGCGGCCCTGGCCGGTGCCGCCACCGCGGATGAAGTCGTGCTCTGGTTCGAGCACGATCTCCACGACCAGGTTCAGCTGATCCAGATCCTCGACGCGCTGGGCGATCCCCACACTCTTCCGCCGCGCCTGACGGCGATCGTCATTGGCGCGCACCCAGAGGTAATCCCGTTCCACGGTCTGGGCCAGCTCACCGCCGCGCAATTGGCCGCGCTCTTCCCCGGCCGCGCGCGCGTCACCCAGGACCAGCTCGCGCTCGCGCGCACCGCCTGGGCCGCCTTCCGCTCGCCTGACCCCACCACGATTGAGGCCCTCCTCGCGGGCGATACCGCCGCCCTGCCGTTCCTGCGTGGGGCGCTGGTCCGCCATCTGGAAGACTTCCCAGCGGTGGCGAACGGCCTCGCGCGCACCGAGCGGCAGATCCTTGAAGCGGTGGCCGCGACATCGTCGCGGCCGGCGGATCTCTTCCGCGCGTGCACCGCGCGCGAGGAGCGTCCGTTCATGGGCGACACGTCGTTCTTCGCCCGCGTGGGCGATCTGGCGGCCGATCACGGACCCCTGCTCGAGACGAAGTCGGGCGCCCCATTCGGCGTTCCCGCGAACTGGTCCGACCCCGACCAACGCGCGGACTTCCATGCCCAAACACTGGCACTCACCACGCTCGGCGCCGAGGTGCTGGCCAGCCGCGCAGATTGGGCCCAGCTCCATCCCACGGACCGCTGGCATGGCGGTGTCCACCTCACCGGGCCCGACCCAGCCTGGCGATGGGACGCGGCCACCCAGCGGCTGGTCCGGACGCGGGCATGACTGGGATCGGCCGCTCCCACGGCATCTAGCCCGGCTACATCCTCTGTATGATCTTCTCGTACTCGCGATGTGGGCCGATCCAGAACCAGGTGATCTCAGCGCCGTCGCGCACGCCCAGTGCGTGATAGCTGTCGTTGATTCGCACTGACCATAGGGCGGATTGCGAATCGATCAGCTCGAAATGCAACCCGGGTTACGCAAGGTCGCGCTTGAATCGCGCATATGCCTTGTACGTCTGAGCGCGCGCGTCTTGGGGCAGCGCACGGAACAGCTTCCAGAAGCGATCAGTCTCGTGCGACCGCATTCGTCATCTTGAAGGATGGCGAGGTCCTCGCCGTCTATCAGGTGCTCGTCCCCCGTGTCGCGCGGCCTGGGCATGGGCAGCTGGGGTCCGCGACGTGCCTCATCGGCCAGTTCGCGCAGCACCTCCAGGTGGCGTGGGTCGCGCAGTTCCGCATCCCAGAGCGCATTCCCCGTGCCCCAAATCTGGCCAGTTGCTGCCCGGACAATGCCTTGTTGGCAGGGCGCGGACGTGGTATACTGATCCGGATGTACGCCCGATCCGCGCCCCAGCGGAGTGGGCACACGTCACAACGATTTCACACGCCTCCCGATCGGCCGGAGCCTGGCGCAACGCACGCGCGGCGCTCTCCGGCCGGCGCGACGGAGGCGGAGGACACCCCAAGGGAGGCGATCGAACACCGTGGCTAATCACGTCACCATGAAACAATTGCTGGAGGCCGGCGTCCATTTCGGCCACCAGACACGCCGGTGGAACCCCAAGATGAAGCCTTTCATCTTCACCGCGCGCAACGACATCCACATCATCGACCTGCAACAGACCGTCCAGCGCTTCGAGCGCGCCTACCGGTTCATCGAAGAGACCGTCGCCAACGGCGGCTCGCTGCTCTTCGTCGGCACCAAGAAGCAGGCCCAGGAGGCCGTCGCCGAAGAGGCCGAGCGCAGCGGTCAGTTCTACGTCAACTTCCGCTGGCTGGGCGGCATGCTCACCAACTACCAGACTATCCAGAAGCGTATCCGCTACCTGCGGGATCTGGAAGCGCGCAAAGAGCGCGGCGAGTTCGAGCGGCTGCCCAAGAAAGAGGCCCAACGGCTCGAAGAAGAGCGCGCGCGCCTGGAGCGCACCCTCGGCGGCATCAAGGACATGCGCCGCCTGCCGGCCGCCGTCTTCATCGTCGACACCAAGAAAGAGCACACCGCCGTCCTCGAGGCCCGCCGGCTGGAGATCCCCATCATCGCCCTTGCCGATACCAACTGCGACCCCGACGAGATGGATTACCCCATCCCCGCCAACGACGACGCCATCCGCGCGGTCCGGCTGCTCTGCCAGAAGATCGCCGATGCCGCCGTCGAGGGGCGCCGCCAGCAGGAGGCGCAGCGGAAGGATAGCGAGGCTCAGGCGCCCCAGCGCCGCGTAACGGCCAGTGCTGTAACCCTCGAAGAGTTCGGCCCCGAGCCGGGAGCCGCCCCGACCCCAACTGCCAGCCCAACTGCCAGCCCGGGCGCCGACGAGCCAGCGCCAGCGGCCGCGGAGGAGCCGGCGGAGCCCGCCCCCGCGCGCTAGCGCGAGCTAACGCGAGCTAGCCTTGCGGGGCGCGCCGCGGTGATCGCGGTGCGCCCTCTCCGCGCGCCGGCCACCCGCGCCGCCCTTCAACTCCCCTCTCCCCGTGGGAGAGCGGCATGGGGGCGAGGACCCCCAGCGCGCCGGGGGAGAGAACCTCCCCTTCCCCCTCTGTGCCCTCTGCGTTCTCCGCGACCTCGGCGGGTAAATCCTCCAGCTCTCTCCCCGCTGTGTGGCCCCCGTGGGGGACCCCGCCTCCGTTTCCTCATTGTAGGTTCCTCCCGTGCCCTGAAAGTCCGCGTGGGTGCCGCCCGCGGGCACGGCCCGTGATAGTATGTAGGCGTCATCGCCGTTCACACAAAACCAGCCAGACGGCCAGTGGCGAGCCGCGCGGCGCGTGGCTTCCTGGGCCCCTTCCCTGGGCACCCAGCGAGACCGATGCCGCGCGGCTTCCATGCGCCGCCGCACGCGTTCGAGGAGTTTGAGATCACCATGGAATACACCGCACAGGACGTCAAGAAGCTGCGCGACGAGACCGGCGCCGGCTTCGCCGATTGCAAGAGCGCGCTCACCGAGGCCGGTTCCTACAAGGAGGCGCTCACCATTCTCGACCAGAAGGGCGCCAAGCGCGCCGAGAAGGTCAAGGCCCAGGAGCGCGAGACGCGCCAGGGACAGGTCACCTCCTACATCCACCACGGCGGCAACCTCGGCGTGCTGCTCGAGCTCAATTGCAGCACCGATTTCGTCGCCAACAGCGACGAGTTCCGCGCGCTCGCCCGCGACCTGGCGATGCAGATCGCGGGCGCCAACCCGAGCTATGTCGCTCGCGCCGAGGTCTCAGAGGACACGCTCGCGCAGCTGCGCGAAGAAGCCGGAGGCGACGCGCAGCTCGAGAAGAAGCTCGCCGAAGTCGTGTTGCTCGAACAGCCCTGGATCAAGGATCCCAAGGTGACCATCGGCCAACTGGTGGACGGCGTCATCCGCAAGACCGGCGAAAACGTCGTCATTCGGCGCTTCGCCCGCTTCGCGCTGGGCGAGTAGGACCGCGCGGAATAGTGGGCGAATTGAGGACAAGATGGCCACACCGGAGACGCCCTACCAGCGCGTCCTGCTCAAACTGAGCGGCGAGGCCCTCATCGGTGATCAGGGCTACGGCATCGATCCGGCGGTGCTCGACCGCCTCGCGGGCGAGGTGGTTGAGGCCCACCGATCGGGCGTCCAGGTGGCTATCGTCATCGGCGGCGGCAACATCATGCGTGGCGAGTCCGCCGCCGCCCGCGGCATGGATCGTGTCCAGGCCGACTATATGGGCATGCTCGCGACTGTCATCAACGCGCTGGCCCTCCAGGACGCCCTCGAGCGCGCCGGTCTCCAGACCCGCGTCCAGACCGGCATTGAGATGCCCGCCATCGCCGAGCCCTTCATCCGGCGCCGCGCCATCCGCCATCTGGAAAAAGGCCGGGTGGTGATCCTGGCGGCCGGCACCGGCAACCCTTACTTCACCACCGACACCGCCGCCGCCCTGCGCGCCGTGGAGCTCGATTGCGATGTGCTCTTGAAGGCGACCAAGGTGGATGGCGTCTACGACGCCGACCCCATGCGCGACCCCAAGGCGCGCCGCTTCGCCGAGATTGGCTACATGCGCGCGCTGAACATGGGCTTGCGCGTGATGGACAGCACCGCCTTGGCCCTCTGCAAAGACAACCACCTGCCGATCGTCGTGTTCAATTTGGCGGATTCCGGCGCTGTAGCCGCGATCGCCCGTGGCGAGACTCGCGGCACTCGTGTGCGCGACATGGAGCCGGAGGATAGTGTACGCTGGGCGGAGCGGTAATCCGTCCCGCCTGGCCGGCGCCTCGGCCCAGCGGCCGTGCGGCGCCTGGCGCCGCACGGAGGGAGACAAACGATGGCCGACGACGTATTCGCCGATGTGGAGCACCGGATGCTCGGTGCGGTGGAGGCCCTGCGGCGCGACCTGCAGACTGTGCGCACGGGCCGGGCGAGCCCCAGCCTGGTGGAACGCCTGCCAGTGGACTACTTTGGAACACCGACCCCGCTGCAGCAACTCGCCACCATCCACGCCACCGACGCCCGCACGCTGACTATTCAGCCGTGGGACCGCAAGGTGCTCGGTGACATCGAGAAGGCGATCCAGAAGAGCGATCTCGGGCTAAATCCCACCAACGATGGTCAGGTCATCCGGCTGGTCATGCCGCCGCTCACCGAAGAGCGCCGTAAAGACCTCGTCAAGGTGGTGCATCGCAAGGTGGATGAGGGCAAGGTGGCCGTGCGTAACTGCCGCCGCGACGGCCACGACCACCTGCGCGACCAGGAGAAGGCCAAGGAGATCTCCGCCGACGACCTCAAGCGTGGAACGGACCGCTTGCAAAAACTGACCGATAGGTACATCGACGAACTGGACAAGGTGGGCCGAGCCAAGGAAGTGGAGATCACGGCGGTCTAGCGGCGGTGGAGGCCGAAGGGTGTGCACGGATGCGCGGCCCCTCGGTGACATAGAGGAGACAGGTGCGAGCGATGATTGGCACGACCAGGAATAAGGGACGCATCAAGCAATTGTGGACCGCCGTGGGCACGGTCATCGACGGCGGACGCCAGCAGCAGCGGGCCGAGCGCGAGGCCGAGATCGCCCGCCTGCATGTGCGCGACGGCCGCGCCGTTCCGCGCCACATCGCCATCATCATGGACGGCAACGGCCGCTGGGCCACCAACCGCCGCCTGCCCCGCCTGATGGGCCACAAAGCGGGTGTCGACTCACTGCGTCGTGTGGTCGAGCTCTGCCACGACGAGCGGATCCCCATGCTCAGCGTCTACGCGTTTTCCACCGAGAACTGGGGCCGCCCGCGCGATGAGGTGGACGGCCTGATGCGGCTCTTCTGGGATGTGATCCAGAGCGATCTCGATCGCCTGCGCCGCGAGGGCGTCCGGCTGCGCCACGTCGGCCGGTTGGCAGAGCTCGCGCCCGACATCCAGGACGCCATCCGCGACGCTGAATCCGTCACCAGCCACAACGACAAGCTCTGCCTCAACATCTGCTTCAACTATGGCGGACGCGCCGAAATTGTCGACGCCGTGCGCGCGATCGTGGCCAATGGCACGCCCGCCGACGCCATCACCGAAGACATGATCTCCGGCGCGCTCTACACCCGCGACCTGCCCGACCCCGATCTCATCATCCGCACGGCCGGCGAGATGCGGCTCAGCAATTACCTCATCTGGCAGGCGGCTTACGCGGAATATTACTCCACCGCGGTCCTCTGGCCCGATTTCGGCAAAGACGATTTCCTGGCGGCCCTCGATGCCTACAGTCAGCGCAAGCGCCGTTTCGGCAAGCTGGACGACACCCCCGCCGACCCCGCCTCGCCCTCTGAGTCCGTCGAGTCTGGTGAGGCAGCCGTCCGCGAAGTCCCACTCCACGCCGAACCCGTGCGCTGACGCGCGACCCGTGCGATAATACGGCCAGTTGGAATGTTGGCCCATCGCCCGGGGGAGCGCATGCCACCTACGAAACGCACGAGCCGAGGCGCGCGCCGAGGGTCGCGTGATGCCGCCCCCGTTCCGTCGCGTCCCCAACGGAGCCCGGCGCGCGGTGACGTCCCTCCACCGCATTCCGCCGACGCCGGCCCAACCGAGAGAGACGCGCTCGCCGCCAGGCCCGTGCCCCGCCTAACGTCGACCGCACATGCCAGCGTCGCTCCCCCCAGCGTCGATCCCCCCAGCGTCGATCCCCCCGCGCCCCCAACCGTCGCATCGGCTAGCGAGCCCCAGCGCCCCCCGCACGCCGCGGACCCGCCCGACGTCGAACGCAGGCGCGCTGACCGCGAATTCGCGACCAATGTCCGCTCGCGCCTGATCTCCGCCGCCATCCTCATCGCCGCGATAGTAACCGTGGTCTGGTTCGGCGGCTGGGTCGCGTTCGGCGCCGCGGTGGTGGTTCTCGCGCTCTGTTTCTGGGAGCTCCACGGCATGTTCGCCCACGCCGAGTGGAACCCGGCCCTCTGGCTCAGTTTCCTGTTGGGTCTGGATTTCCTCATCGCGGCGATGCTTCCCGCCTACCGCTGGCCGCTGCTGGGCCTGGGCATCAGCGCGCTCATCATCGGCGCGTTCGCCTGGCTCATGGTCACGCGCAAAGGAACCCTCGAGCGCACCCTCACCGATTGGGCACTCACTATGGCCACCCCATTCTACGTTGGTTGGCCCATCGCCTTCTTCCTGCTGATCCGCGGCATGGACCCGACCTATCGCCTCACATCAGGCCAGGCCAATCCCGGCTTCTGGTGGCTCCTGACGATGTTCTTCACCGTCTGGGCGTTCGATACCGCCGCGTTCTTCGCCGGACGCTTCTTCGGCCGGCACCGGCTCGCGCCGCTCATCAGCCCCAAGAAGACCTGGGAGGGCGCCGCCGGCGGTCTCGTCCTCGCGCTCGCCGCCGCCGTCCTCTTCACCCTCCCAATAGGCATTCCCTGGTACCACGCCCTGGTCCTGGGCGCGCTCGTCAGCGTCGCCGCCACGGTCGGCGACCTCGCCGAATCGCTGCTCAAGCGCGACGTGGACGTCAAGGACAGCGGCTCCCTCATTAGCGGGCATGGCGGCATCATGGACCGCATCGACAGCCTGCTCTTTGCCTCGATGGTGGTCTTCTTCTACGCCGCTTTCCTCCACTCCATCCCCTTCGGCCCCTGACACGGGCTGCTCTCCGGTCGGCGCTCGCCACGCCTCTTCAGGGCGCCTCTTGACCAACCCACCCAGCTCGCCACGGCCCACCACCGTGGCGGTCCTGACTCCCCTCCCCGTCGCAACGGGGAGGGGCCGGGGAAGAGGACCCCACGGGCCGGGGGAGAGGACCCCTAGCCCCCTACCCGCCGAGGTACGCCCGCCGCACCAGATCGTTCGTGAGCAGGTTCTTGCCCGTGTCCGTCAGCACGATCTTGCCCTGCTGAAGCACATATCCCCTGTCCGCGATGTTGAGCGCCATGAAGGCGTTTTGCTCTACCAGGAAGACCGTCACGCCCTGAGCGCGAATCTCCTGGATGATGTCGAACACCGTCTGCACCAGGATCGGCGAGAGCCCCATGGATGGCTCGTCCATACACAGCAGCCGCGGCTTCGTCATCAGCGCGCGCCCCATCGCCAGCATCTGTTGCTCGCCGCCCGAGAGCGTGCCGCCAACCTGAGCGGTGCGCTCCTTGAGGCGTGGAAAGAGCGTAAAGACGCGTTCCAGGTCGGCATCCAGCTCGGGGCCGGGCTGGCGGATGTAGGCACCCATTTGCAGGTTTTCCATCACGGACATGCGCGAGAAAATGCGCCGCGCCTCTGGCACCAGCGCCAGACCCGATGCCACAATATCCGAAGTGGGGTGGCCATCAATCCGCTTCCCATCAAAGGTGATGGTGCCGCTGCGCGGCCGCACCAACCCAAAGATGGTTTTCATGGTCGTCGTCTTGCCGGCGGCGTTGGCGCCAAGCAGGGCGACGATCTCGCCGCGATTGACGGTGAGCGAAACGTCCGTCAGGGCATGGGTCGGGCCGTAATACGTGTTGACCCCTTCGAGCTCGAGCACTTAGATCGCCGCCTTCCGTCCCAGATACGCCTCGATGACGAGCTCGTTGGTGCGAATCTCGTCGGGCAGCCCCTCGGCGATCTTCTTGCCATAGTCCAGCACGGCGATGCGGTCCGAGAGACCCATCGTCACCTGCAGTTTGTGCTCGATCAGCAGGATGGTGACCCCGAAGTCGCGGCGCAGCGCCTGAATGTAGCCCACCGCCTCGGCGGTCTCGGCGTCGTTCATTCCGGCGGTGGGTTCGTCCAGCATCAGCAATTTGGGATTCGATCCCAGCGCGCGCGCCACTTCCACGCGCCGCCGATCCGCGTAGGAAAGGTTGAGGGCGTATTCGTCCTGGAGGGCGACCATCGACGGCCCGAAGAACCCCAGCAACTCAATGGCACGCGCCCGCGCCGCGCGCTCCGCACGGTTGTAGTTCGGCAGGTGGAACACGATCGAGATCAGGTCGCCCGGAAAGCGGACGTGCTGGCCGACGAGCACGTTCTCCAGCACCGTCATGTTATTGAAGAGGCGGATGTTCTGGAACGTGCGCGCGACGCCTGCCCGCAGCACGCGATCAGGCGTGTACCCCACGATCGAGTTGCCATCGAGCGTGACGTCGCCCGAGGTGGGCCGGTAGATCCCGGTGATCAGGTTGAACACCGTCGTCTTACCCGCGCCGTTGGGACCAATGATGCTGTAGATCTGGCCGCGGCGGACCGTCAAATCGACACCGTCCACGGCGGTGAGGCCGCCAAAGGTGCGCGTCACCCCACTGAGCTGTAGCAGCACGTCATCGTTTGCCATCAGTCGCCACTCCGCCCTATGTCATCCGACCCCGGCCCAGCGTAGGTCGTCTGGTCCAGGGTGTCCACCGCGGCCAGCTCCGCCCCGGCTTCCTCGCGTTCCAGCACCCCGATAGCGGAGGTGCTCTCCACGGCGGCGCCAATGCCCTTCAGTTCCCGCCGGCGCCGCACGTCGGGGATGATCCCCTGGGGCCGGAACAAGATCATCAGCAGCAGCATAATCCCGTAGATGAGGTACTTCGCCTGGTTGAAGTCGACGGTCGACAGGAAATGCAGCGGTGAAACGGGATTGTTCACCACCGGGTTGGCCTGCACAAACTGGCTGATCCGGCCAAGCAGGTCCACATCGATGAACCGCAGGATGATCGCGCCAAGGGTCACGCCCCAAATGCTGCCGATCCCGCCCAGCACGATCATCATGAGCACTGTGATGGACACGAAGAACGGAAAGTCATTGGGCGAAATCGCTCCGATGTAGGCCCCATTGAGCACGCCTCCCAAACCGCCCATCGTGGCGCCCAGGCCAAAGGCGAGCAGCTTGGTGCGCACGAGGTTCACGCCTGAGCTGGCCGCCGCGGTCTCATCCTCACGGATGGCCACCCACGCGCGCCCCAGGCTGGAGTCGCGTAGCGAGAACGAGCCGAGGATCACGAGCGCGACCACGGCCAGCACGACGTAGTAGAAGGGGATGCGGTTCAACGGATCGGAGAAGGTGATGGTCAGTCCGCCAAGGTTGATGTCGGCTGGCGGGAGAGCGCTCATCCCCGTGTTGCCGAACCAGAACGGAAAGTAATTGAACAGAATCGGGACGATCTCGCCGAAACCCAACGTCACAATGGCGAGGTAGTCGCCGCGCAGACGCAGGGTGGGCGCGCCGAGCACAATGCCGAAGATCCCGGCGACCAGCGCGCCGATGACAAGCAGCGGCCAGAACGGCAGGACGGGTGTGTGGATGACCTCGCCCGTCACCGAATTCAGCTGCAGCGCCCCGAAGGTACCCGTCGCCTCGGCGTAAGAGCCAATCGCGAAGAACGCGACATACCCGAGATCGAGCAGTCCGGCGTAGCCAACGACGATGTTCAGCCCGACCGCCAGCGTGATGTAGATGCCCACCGCGATGGCGTCCGCCACAAAGGTGGACCCGACAAGCCACGGAAAAATCACCATGACGACAAGGAGAATCAGCGCCAGCCGCCACCCCGACAGATACCATTCGAGGGGCCGGCCCGCGAGTGTCGTGTCGCGCAGCAGCGCCCGCAGGCGCGCCCTCCAGGCGGGTTCGGGCCGGGTACCTGACCGAACAGACATGAGAACTACCCCTCTCCTGTCACGCCTTGTCAGGCACCTGCGCACCGAGGAAGCCAGTCGGCCTGAACACGAGTACGAGGACCAGCACGCCGAAGACGACCGCCGTCGAGAGGATTGAGCCCTGCGGCAGATACGCGATCGAAAGGCCCTCGACGATCCCGATCATGAAGCCGCCGAGGACGGCCCCATTCACGTTGCCGATCCCGCCGAGCACCGCCGCCGTGAAGGCATAGAGGCCAAATTGGAAGCCGGTGAAGAACCAGACATAGCCCGCCGTGGAGACGGTGAAGACCACCGCACCCGCGCCCGCCAGCGCGCCGCCGAGCAGGAATGTCAGCGCGATGGTGGTGTTGATATTGACGCCCATGAGCTGCGCCGCCTCCGGATCCTGCGCCGTCGCGCGCATCGCGCGGCCCAGCTTGGTGCCGAGAATGAAGCGACTGAGCGCGAACATGATAACCAGAGCCAGGACGACGATAAAGACGTCGCGGTACTCCACGACGAAGGTCTGGTTGATGTTGATCAGCGCGGTGCTGGGGAAGAGGTTAGGAAAGGCGATCTGCCCGGGGCCACGCCACAGCTCGGCGATATTCTCCAGAATGAACGAAACGGCAATCGCGGCGATCAACGGTGCCAGGCGCGGCGCCCGGCGCAGGGGCCGATAGGCCAGCCGCTCGATCGTCACGTTGAGCACCCCGCAGAAGACACTCGCCGCTACGACCAGCAGGGCGAGCACGCCGACGAGCTGCCAGCCGCCGATGGTCGACGTGATGCCGAGCGCGGTGATCAGCACGAAGGTCACCTGCGTGCCCCACATGAAGACGTCGCCATGCGCGAAATTGATCAACTCGATGATGCCGTAGACCAGGGTATAGCCCAGAGCCACCAGAGCATAGATGGCGCCGGCGGTGATGCCGATCTTGATGGCCTGCAGGAAATTCAAGAACCCTGCCGGCCCAGCCGCGGCGAGCGCCATTGTGTGCATGTGTGCCACCCAGCTGTGAGCGCGTTCCGGAGAACGCGGGCGTGTGCCATGCGCGAAATCAAGTCTCGATCGTCGTACCCTGGCCGCTCGCGAGCGGGAGTGCGATGCGCTCCTTTCCGCCCGGACCGCGGCCAAGAGCCCGGGCACGCGCCCGTGGCGGCATGACGGAACATGGCGGAGAAGCTAGCGCGAACCAACCAGGGGGGTGATGCGCGTGCGGAGCAAACTTCACGCAGAAGCCTGCTCCGCACATCGTCGCACGTTACGCGACTCGCATCAAGCGGGAACGACTAGACATTCCCGGTCGATTGGAAGGCCCAGGTGGTCGGGCTGGAGGACGTGACCGCGTAGATGCTGTACACCCGGTTGCCGGCGTTGTCGCCGTTGGCGTCAAACGAGATCGCCCCGGTGACTCCGGTGTAATGGATGCCCTGCACCGCCGCGCGGACCAGTTCGCGGGTCGGGGTCTTGCCCGACGCGATGACGTTCTTGATGGCCTGAATCTCGATCATCGCCGAGTCAAAGGCCATCGCGGAATACGGGGTGATGTCCTTGCCCGGGAAGGCGGCCTTGTAGTCGCTGAGGAACTTGGCCGACGGCCCAGACGTGAATTGCGACGTATCCGGCGCCATCACGCTACCATACGAGTTGACCGCGGCGGAACCGGCGGCCGTGAACCAGGAGGGATCCTGGGCGATGCCGTCGCCACCGACCACTGGCCCATTGAAGCCAGCCGCCACCAGCGCCTTCTTCAGCAGACCCAGCCCGCCAGAGGTGACACCACCCATGAAGACCGCGTCCGGGTGCTTGCTGTTGATGGTCGCCGCCAGCGACGGGAAGCTGCTCGCCTGCGTCGCCGTGATGGACTGGCGGCCGGCGATGGTGCCGCCATTGCCCTGGAAGGTGGTCGTGAAATAGTTCGCGAGCCCGATGCCGTACGTGCTGTCGTCGTCGATGACATACGCGCTCTTCGCGTTGATCGGCGCCGCGGCCGCGATCTGCGCGTCCACCTTGCCCTGCACGACGTCGTTGCCCGGCAGCCGGTAGTAGGCCTCGGGGAAGCCCGCCGGATGCAGCGTCGCGAAGTCAATGCCGTTGGCCTGCGCGTACTGTTGCAGCGTCAGACCGGGGTTGGTGTTCGCCGGGCTGATCATCACGAGATGGGCCCGGGTCGCGATCGGAATGACGACCTTCGCGACACCGCTGTTGAACGTCCCCACCATCGCGATGATCGTGGGATCGGACACATCGGCCGTCGCGTTGCTGGCGCCGATCGACGCATCCACGCCGCTCGTGCCTTCATAGTTGTCGTGCTTGACGGAGATCTTGCAGCCATGACCCAGGTCAGAGTTCTGCTGGACCGCCAGGTCAACGCCGTACTGGGCGGGCAACTGCGCGCCCGCGTCAGTGCCGGACACGGCGAACTCGGTGACAATTTGGAGAGTGCCCGAGCAAAGATTGCCGCCGCCACCGCCGCTGCTCCCACCGCCACAACCGGCGATCGCGAGTGCCACGCCCAGGAGTGGGGTGGCCGCGAGATACCACTTGCGCATACTGTTACGATACCTCCTCTGGTCCGCTTCCCGCGGGGTTTCGATGTCTCTCGGCCGCGACGGGATCGTGCCTCCCCCCAACCGATACTATAGAGTACGGCACCGCTCGCCTAACACTCTCACTACATCTTACGGTGATATATTCGTCCGCTGCGCGAGCCGCATTGCCGCCCCGGATTGCGCCGCGTCCGCTCGTGGCAGCGCCGGCCAGAGCGCGTGAGCCGCGCCGTTGGCCGCTGTCAGCACCCCGAACTGCTCGAAAAAGAGCGCCGTCGTGCCAGTGCTGGCGTGTGACGCGTCGCCCTCCACCCCCACCACGCACCCGCCCGCCAGGACCGCGTCCGAGGCAAAGCGCGCGCTGCCATGCGGCGCACTCCCGCTCCCCCGCGGATGAAACACGAAACTGATCGGTCCGCCGGCCATCCAATCGCGCGCGCCGTCGCAGGTCACGTCGTCGGCGGCGGGCAGCTCGGGATGGTACCCCAGTTGCGGGCTCACCCGCCAGGATGACCCGTCCCACGCGATCAGTAGCACCACCAGATGCGAGTTGAGGCCAGGATCGGCGAGCTGGCGCGCGACCAGATGTCCATCCGCCGCCTGATAATCCCACGATGTCGCGACCAAAACCCCCGCCAACCAGTTGCCACCCGTGTCCAGGCCGCTGAGCGTGCAGATCTCGGAGCAATCCTGCACGGGCGCGCGACATGGCAGCGAAGCTCCGGGCGAGAGCGTGCAGCCCCCCAGCGCTCCGGGAGCCAATACCTCCGGGGTGAGGGTGGCGCGCAGCGCACGCGTCGTCACCTGCGCGTGTCCCGGCACGCCCGGCCCGTAGCTGTAGTAGCGTTCGCCCGGCAGCACCGTCGCGCCCGACACCGCGCCCTCCATCGCGGTCCGCATCGCGGTCGTTAGCCGTGTCGCCTGGTCTGGGGCGAGGCTGGCGAGCGACTCGCGCAGATCGATCACCGACGGCAGGCTGGTGGGACCGCCGGGTGGCAAGAGACTGGCCGGCAAGATGAAGCCAGGGTCAATTGGGCATGTGTCGCTCGCCTGACGGGGCACCGTCAGCTGACAGCGCAAAGGCCCGAAGGGGAATGGACCTGGCAGCCACGCGAGAACATGACGGCCGCGCGCCAGCCGCAGCGACGGCGTTCCCGGCAGGGGCAGCCGACTGAGCGGCTTGCCGTCCAGCGTAACACTGACACCTGGCGGATTCGGCAGCATATAGAACTGATCCTCGGCGGGCGCCAGCGTCGCCGTCGGCGGCGGTGGGGACGTCAGCCACACCAGCCGCCGCGCACCCGGCAACTCCACGAGGAGCACGATCACCAATCCCAACGCCAGGATGCCCGCCAGCAGCGCCGCCCGCGCGGCGCGCGTGCCCCCGGTGAGCCGCGCCTCCAGGGGCGAGGTCGGTCCGGCATCCGGCGCTGGTGCGGCAGCGCGCGGCGTGGCGGGTGGGCGCGTACGCTCCACCTCGGCATGCAACCCATCATCTGGCTGATCTTCGCGCATAACGGTCGCATCCTGCCGCGGTGCCTCCACGAGCCACCCATGCCCCTCCGGCGGCGGTCAGCGACTCGATCATAGCACACTCGCCGCCGCCCTTCGTCGTACCTCCGCACATTGCGTAGCACTGGATGCGCACCAGTTCCGAGAAGACGAAGAGAAACCTCCCCGCGCTTCCGTCCGTATGTGCATAGGGGGTGGCGCTCTGGTCGCCTCCGCGCGCCTCTACGCGGGCCGCTGGTATGGGGTGTGCCACGTTTTGGGGCGTGTCCCATCGCCGCGTACCCCACGCGGGCCCGAAGGACACGGAAGGAGCAGCACCGCAATGCAGACCTGGGAGTACCGCGTCGCGTTCGTCGACTACCGTGGCCGCATCTCTTCGGAGGGCCAGGAGACGCTCATCGCCAACGAGCGGCGCACGGCGTTCGTCCGCCGCTACATGGATGCGCTCGGCCACAACGGCTGGGAGTTGGTCGGCATCCAGCCCCACGGCCCCGATTCCGCGTACTACGTCTTCAAGCGTCACGGCGCTGCCGCGGACGCGACCAGTGGTGCCAGTGCCGCCGCGGGGAGCGCCTCGACAGGGAGCACCTCGGGCGGTGGCATGCCCGGCGCCGAGTCCGGCTTCGCGGGTCAGGCGTCCGAGGTGGAGAGAGTCTAACGCCGGGCGCTTGGGACGACCAGCGCGCGAACGATTCGCTCGCCAGTTGAGGGCCGGGCGGCAAAATTGGCCTGATTTGTGCTTGCGTTTGTCCTGATCCGGACCGCATTCAGGCGCCCGCCAGCGCTGACCCGGAGCCAGCGCGCGTTGCGCCCGCGCCACGCCGAAGGTTATAATTCGGGAGACCAGGGAGTGGTGGTGGAACGAGTCCCAGTGCGGATTGTGCCGCTCAGCGAGTTGAGCCGGTCCCGTGCTCTCGCGGCCCAGTGCCTGCTTCAGGCCCGGCGCCAGCGGCCATGACTCCAGGTATCCGCGGGTGTTGTCACGTCGTCGCGGCGCGGCGGCCAGGCGACACCGCGACGCGTGGCCAACCATCGGGCGGTCGATCGGGCGGTCGATCGGGCGGTCGATGTATCGCCATCGCTGGCGCGCCGGCGCTCGGATGCCCAGTGGCAGAGGAGACATAAAGCTATGGCTGAGGAATTGATCACCACTCGACACACCGCCGAACAGCCCGCGCGCATCCTCGTCGGTGACGACGACGCCGGTCTGCGGGAAATGTTGCGGCAGTTGATCGAGGAAGACGAGCGGTACACGGTCATCGAGTGTGGCTCCGGCCCCGAAACCCTCGAATGTCTGACCGCCGACGAAGACAAGCGCCCCGATCTGGCTCTGCTGGATATCCGCATGCCCGAGCTCGATGGCATCCAGATCCTCCAACGCATGCTGGAGCAGGGGATCGACGTCCCCGTCATCCTCATGACCAACTATGGGTCGGCCACTGTTGCCATTCGCGCCATGCAGATGGGCGCGGCCGATTACCTGACCCGACCCTTCCAGGACCTCGATGAGGTCCTCATCACGATCGAAAAAGTTCTGCGCTACGAGCAACTGAAGCGCGGGCTAGAGCACCGCTCCACCGGCAAAGCGGAGCCGATCGATCGGATCGTAGGATCCGACCCGGCGATGGTGCAGATTTTCAAGACTATCGGGCGTGTCGCGCGCACTCCCGCCACCGTCCTGGTCACCGGCGACACCGGCACCGGCAAGGAGCTCATGGCCGAGGCCATCCACAATGCCTCCGACCGCCGGAGCGGCCCGCTGATCAAGGTCAACTGCGCTGCCCTGCCCGAGTCCCTGCTGGAGAGCGAGCTCTTCGGCCACGAGAAGGGCAGCTTCACGGGCGCCCTCACCCAGCACAAGGGCCGATTTGAGGCCGCCCACAAGGGCACCATCTTCCTCGACGAGGTCGGTGAGATGACGCCGGGCACCCAAAAGAAGCTGCTCCGCGTGCTCCAGGAGCGCGAATTCGAGCGCGTCGGCTCAACCAGCCCGATCCAGGTGGATGTGCGCGTGGTCGCCGCCACCAACAAGAATCTGCGCGACGAGGTGTTGGCTCGGCGGTTCCGCGAGGACCTCTTCTTCCGCCTCAACGTCATCGCCATCCACATGCCGCCCCTGCGCGAGCGCCGCGGCGACATCCCCGCGCTGGTCAACCACTTCCTGGACAAGCACCGCTACAGCCCGTCGTCCCCGCAGGCACGCATCAGCGAGGACGCGATGGAGAAACTGACCATCCACGACTGGCCGGGCAACGTGCGCGAGCTGGAGAACATCATCCAGCGCGCCGTCGTCCTCAGCCGCGGCGGGTTCATCACCATCGATCACGTCGTCTTCCAGAACGAGCTCAATCGCTACGTGCTCGACGTCCAGCAGAAGGTGCGCGACAACACCCCCCTCGAGGAGATGGTCCGCGACGTCCGCCGCGAGGCGATCCTCACCGCGCTGCGCCTCAGCGACCACGACCACGAGCGCGCCGCGCGCCAGCTCGGCCTCAGCGTGGAGGACTTCGAGCGCGAGTGCCAAGAGCTCGGCATCAGCGTGGACGGCGCGGCGTAGTGTCCTCACCCCCAGAGCGGAAGCGGCGGCCGAACCACGGCCGCCGCTCTACGTCCGTGGTCACCCCGCGCTCGCCCGGGATTACCCGCGTCTTGAGGAGCGCGTCCTTGTTGCTCGCGACCTTCAGGGCGTCTCCCGGCCTCACCACGCCGTGCTCGGCGCGCCCCCGCCATCCCGCCTCATAGCGCCAGGTTGAACGTCAGGTACTCGTCATCGCGCACCCAGCCCAAGGCGGTGTAGAGCGCTTGGGCCGGCGCGTTGTCCACCGCCGTCTGCAGCGTCATCTCGCCGGCCCCGCTGCCCGCGGCGAACGCCCGCGCATGCCGCAGCAGTGCGCGCCCCACCCCGCTCCGGCGCGCCTCCGCCGCCACGAAGAGGTCGTACAGGATCCAGACCGCTCGCAGCGAGATCGACGAGTACGATGGATAGAGTTGCGTGAACCCCACGGCGACCGTTCCATCCGACGCGCCGAGCAGCGCGAGAAAGATCGCCGACTCACCCCGCTCCAGCCGCGCGGCCAGATACGCCCGTGCGCCTCCCAGATCGGCCGGCTGGCGATAGAACTGGCGGTACGCGTCGAAGAGCGGCGCCACCAGGTCGAGGTGCGAGGCCTCGGCGGTGAGGATGCGCAGATCGGCGGGCTGAGCGTCCCGATTGTCCAAGTTGTCGTTCATCGGTAGCCCTTCCGGTGGCCCCGTCCACCCTGGCTCCTATCAGGCGGTCGCGGGCACGTCAGACGCTTGTGGCTCGGGCACGGGGCGGCCGTCCATGCGCGCGACCATGATCCACTCGTCGATGATCGTCCGCGCGTTGGTCACGGCCTCCTCCGGAGTGGCCCCATCGGCCATGCACCCAGGCAACTCCGGCACCTCGACGAGCCAGAGCTGATCCGGTTGGCTCCACCTCACGATCATGCGATACCTGTATTCCGGCATGACGTTCCCCGGCTAATAGATCGCCGTCTCCGTGTATTCCCCGAAGACCGTGCGCAACACCCCCATGATCTCTCCCAGCGTCGCGTAGGCCCGTGCCGCGTCCAGCAGCGCCGGCATCGTGTTCTGCGCCGGCTGGCGCGCCGCGTCCGCCAGCGCCGCCAGCGCGCTGCCCACCCGCTCGTTGTCGCGTGTTTCGCGCACCCGGCGCAGCCGATCGAGGTGCACACGTTCCTTGGCGGGGTCCACGTAGAGCGTCGGAACCTTGACCTCCTCGTCCATTACGTAGTCGTTGACGCCGACGATGATACGCTCTTTGGTGTCCACCTCGTTCTGGAAGCGGTACGACGCCTCGGCGATCTCTTTCTGGAAGAACCCGTTGCGGATGCAGGCCAGCACACCCCCCAGTTCGTGGATCTGGTCGATGTACGCGGTCGCCTGTCGCTCGGTCTCGTCGGTCAGCGCCTCCACGAAGTACGAGCCCGCCAGCGGATCCACCGTGTTAGTCACGCCGCTCTCGTGCGCGACGACCTGCTGCGTGCGCAGCGCGATCAGCGCCGCCTTCTCGGTCGGCAGCGCCAGCGCCTCGTCCAGCGAATTGGTATGCAGCGAATTGGTCCCGCCCAGCACGGCCGCCAGCGCTTGCAGCGCCACCCGCGCCACATTGATCTCCGGCTGCTGCGCCGTCAGCGAGACCCCGGCCGTTTGCGCATGCGTCCGCAGCGTCCATGAGCGCGGATCCTTGGCGCCGTAGTGGTCGCGCATCTGGTGCGCCCAGATGCGCCGCGCCGCGCGAAACTTCGCGATCTCCTCGAAGATGTCGTTGTGGACATCGAAGAAGAACGAGAGCCTCGGCGCGAACTCGTCAATCGCCAGACCCCGCTCCAGCGCCGCGTCCACATACGCCAACCCATCCGCCAGCGTGAATGCCAGCTCCTGCACCGCCGTCGCGCCCGCCTCGCGAATGTGATAGCCGCTGATGCTGATCGTGTTCCAGCGCGGCATGTGGAGCGTGCCGAACTCGATGGTGTCCGTCACCAGCCGCATCGACGGCTCCGGCGGGAAGAGGAACTCCTTCTGGGCGATGAA
Source organism: Ktedonobacterales bacterium (assembly GCA_025450405.1). GTDB lineage: Bacteria > Chloroflexota > Ktedonobacteria > Ktedonobacterales > JADMIN01 > JANWHL01. The sequence goes on along the minus strand of JANWHL010000062.1, from coordinate 8,660 downwards.
TTCCTTCAGGATGTCGTTCTGGAGCGTACCGCCCAATTTGGCCATCGGGACACCGCGCCGCTCGGCGTTGGCGATGTACATCGCCCAGATCGCCGGCGCCGGCCCATTGATGGTCATCGAGGTGGTCACCTCATCCAACGGGATGCCGTCGAAGAGGATCTCCATATCCGCCAGCGACGACACCGCGACCCCGCATTTGCCGAACTCGCCCCGTGCCATCTCGTGGTCATGATCGTAGCCATAGAGCGTGGCCATATCGAAGGCCACCGAGAGCCCCGTCTGCCCCTGCTTCAGCAGGTACTTGAAGCGCTCGTTGGTCTCCTCGGCCGTGCCGAAGCCCGCGAACATGCGCATCGTCCACGGCTTGGCCCGATACATCGTCGGCTGCGCGCCGCGTGTGTACGGAAACTCGCCCGGGAAGCCGAGATCGCGCCCGTAATCCAGGCTGGCGCCGTCCTCAGGCGTGTAGAGGCGGTGGATGGGCATGCCCGATTGCGTGGTGAACTCCGCGTGCGCCTCAGGGATCCGCGCGGTGGCCGGAGCCACGGTCACGCGTTCCCAGCGCCGCTCGTCCGCCGCGATCCGCTCCAGCGCCGCGCGGTCATAGAGCGCACCTTCTGGCTCCGTGTTGGCCGCATTGGAGGCTCTTCCATTGGCCCGCGCGGCTCCCTTGCGCTTGCCGTTGGCCCTATCGCCGGGACGCGCCTTCTGTTCGAGCATGCTATTTCCTCCTCGCCCCCCGGCGACACTATCCACCTCAAAGCTCCCCCTCCTCGCCGTTGAGGGCGTACGGTTGTACGCCCATGCGACCGGAGGTGAGGACTGTCCCTATCTCCCTCGAAAATCGCCCGATGGCCGAGCCGTCGCTGGCGCGCGTCCACCGCAATGCGCCCGCGGCTCAGGTTGACCCGCGACCTTCAGGGCGTCTGCTCGCCACACCACCCCGCCCGCCATCGCTTGCCACCCCGATTTCCAACCTGTCTCCCTGGCGGCCGGCCGCCAGGGCACTTACACGGCGATCGACAGCGCCACGGCGCCGCCGCCGCCCAGGCAGAGCGTGGCCAGCCCCTCGCCGCCCCCACGCCGGCGCAGCTCGTAGATCAGCGTCGTCAGCACCCGCGCCCCGCTGGCGCCGATCGGGTGCCCCAGCGCCACCGCCCCGCCATTCGGATTGACGCGTGACCAATCCCAGTCGAGCTCTTTGCCGTTCGCCAGCACCTGCGCCGCGAAGGCTTCGTTCACCTCGATCAACGCGAAGTCGTCCATCCGCTTGCCGGTCCGCTGCAGCAGCTTGCGCACGGCCAGCGGCGGGCAGGCGAAGATGTACTTCGGCGTGATGGCCGCCGCCGCGTAGCCCGTGATGCGCGCCAGAATGGGCAGGCCCAGCTCGCGAGCGCGCACCTCGCTGGCCACCATCGTGGCCGACGCGCCATCACTCAAACCCGGCGCGTTGCCGGCGGTCACCGTCCCGCCCTCCTTGCGGAAGGCCGGCTTGAGCGCCGCCAGCGCCGCCAGCGTCGTGTCCGGCCGGATCGGTTCGTCGTGCTCGACACGGGTCGAGCCCTTCTTGCCGGGGATCTCGACGGGGATGATCTCGTCGTGGAAGCGCCCGCTCTCGGTCGCCTCGTGCGCCTTCATGTGGCTGTGATAGGCGAGCTGGTCCTGGGCCTCGCGCGAGATGTCGTACTTCGCGGCGATGATCTCGGCCTCCTCGCCCATATGGATGTTCTCGAAGGCACACCAGAGCCCGTCGCGGACCACCGAATCCACCAGCGCGCCGTCACCCATGCGATAGCCGGTGCGCGCCTTCGTCAGCAGATAGGGCGTGTTACTCATGCTCTCCATGCCGCCGGCCACGAAGAGGTCGCCATCGCCCGCCTTGATCGCCTGGGCCGCCAGCATGACCGCCTTCAGGCCCGAGCCGCAGACCTTGTTGACCGTCACGGCGGGGATGTCGTCGGGCAGGCCCGCGTGAATGGCCGCCTGGCGCGCCGGAGCCTGGCCCTCGCCCGCGGAGACCACGGTCCCCATGATTACTTCGTCGATGCGATCGGCGGGGACGCCCGCCCGCCGCACCGCCTCGCGGATGGCGATGGCGCCGAGCTCGGTCGCACTCAGGGATGAGAGTCCGCCGAGGAAACGTCCTACAGGGGTACGCACCGCGCTGACAATGACGGGATCACGATCGGCCATGACCTAGCTCCTTCGCCGCTCCGCTCGTCGCGATGGGCGAGCCACGCCGTGCGCCGCATTGCGCGCGGACTTGTTGTGTATCGTCGCCTCGATTCGGCTCGCGTTCCGCTTGAACCCACGGATGTCAGCTATTCGTGGCGCTGGATGTGCCAGTTGGAGGAGCGCGTGGGCGCTGTTCGCATTATATGGCCCCAGCCAAAGGTGGGTCAACGCGAGCCAGGCCGCCTGCTCCGCCCTGTCCAGCCATATCCAACAGATCGGCCACCCGCCGCGTACAAGATGCTGGGACCGCTCCACGACGAGGCCCGCGCCACCTGGCCGCCCAGTTTCACGTCGTCTTATGGCCGCCACGGAATCAGGAAGGCACACGACATGGAGATCGCGCTCGACACCACCATCGGTGAAGCCACTGTCTATCCCGACCGTGCCCAGATCGTCCGCCGCGGCGAGGTCCGGCTGGAGGAAGCCGGCCTCCATACATTGATCGTCGGTGGCCTGCCCGCGGCGCTGGACCGCGAATCGCTGCGCGCCACCGGACGCGGCCCCGCCGGCACCCGCATCCTGGGAGTGGAGCAGGCCGCCGAATACCACGCCAGCGCCCCGGAAGAGGCGCTGCGACGCGTCGGCGACGAGATCGATCGTCTGACGCGCGAGCTGGCCCTGGTGGAACAGCGCGCGAAGACGATCGAGGACGAGCGCGGCTGGCTCCGCGACATGGGCCAGCAGTCCGCGCGCAGCATGGCCGTCGGCATGGCGCGCGGCACCGCCCGGCCCGAGGACGCCACCGCATTCTTCACCTACGCCGCCGAGGAGTCGCAGCGCCTGGCCGTCCTGGGCCTGAACCTCGACCGCCAGCGCCAGGATCTCCAGCGCGAACTGGAGGCGCGCCGGCGCGAGTACGCCGAGCTGGGCGGCCGCAAACGCCCTGACCGTGTCGCCGCCCGCGTGCGCGTGGACATGCCGGAGCCTGGCACCTTCGCCCTCGACCTCTCGTACCACATTGGCGGGGCCAGTTGGTCCCCGCGCTACGATGCTCGCGTGGACACCACGGCCGGCCAGGTCCATCTGACCCAGCAGGCCCTCGTGCGCCAGTGGACTGGCGAGAACTGGGACCAGGTGACCCTCGCGCTCTCCACTGCCCGCCCCGCCGCCGCCGTGAGCCTGCCCGACGAGCCTCCGCCGTGGTACCTGGACGTCGCCGTGCCGGTCCCGCCGCGCCAACCAGCACTTCGTCGGATGGTGATGGCCGCTCCCATGGCTGCACCATCAGAGGGCGTCGCGGCACTGGCCTATGCGCCCGACGACGCGATCGAGGCCGCGGCTCCCCCGCCACTCGCCACGGCCAGCCTCGCCGCCGCCGACGTGGATCGCTCCGGAGCCGCGCGCGTCTTCCGTTTGTCCGGCGGCGTCGACGTCCCCTCGGACGGCGAGCCGCATACCCTCGGCCTGGGCGAGTACGACCTTCCCTGCCAGCTCGACTATGTGGCGGCCCCCGTGATCGCCCCCGGCGCCCACCTGCGCGCCACCGCCAGCAACACCACTGGCCAGGTCTTGCTCCCCGGCGAGCTCCATGTCTTCCACACCGGCCCGGCTGGCGACGAGTACGTCGGCGCCACCCGGATGGATCTGACCGCCGAGGATGACAAGCTCACCCTTTACCTCGGCGTGGACGATAACATCACCGTCAAACACGAGCTCGTAGAGCGCGAGACCGACAAAGGCGGTCTGCTCCAGGGCGGCCCGCGCCGCGTCACCATCGGTTACCGTGTCACACTGGGCAATCGTACCGCGAGCCCCCGCGCCATCGTGCTGATGGATCGCCTGCCCGTTCCCCGTCACGAGCGCATCAAGCTGCGCGTACTCGACATCCGGCCCCAGCCCACCGAGCGTACCAAACTCGATCAGCTCACCTGGGAGCTGCGCGTCCCAGCCGGCGAAGAGCGACAGGTGGAGTGGCGCTTCGTCGTGGAGGCTCCCTCCGATCTGAACGTGACGGGCCTGCCATGAGCCGCCTGCGATATACTGAAAGAGATGTGAGCGACCGGAGCGACCCCCATGCAGTGCGTCAATTGCGGCCGGCCCTTGCGGGCCAACGAAACCATCTGCCCCAACTGTGGCGAGCCCGTGCTGGCTGGCGCGGCCACCGCCCGGGCGGCGGAAGGGGCGAACGCATGGCCGCCAGCCGATGACGCGTGGAGCGGCGACCCCGCCGACCCCTATGCCCCCACGGTCTTTGGCTCGCCAGCCCCGGACCGCTCCGGTCGCGCCACGCCCACCTTTGCCGCTGGCAACGCCTATCCATCGTTCAGCGCGCTGGGCGACCACAACGCGCCCACCATGGCCGCCCGCCCCTACGACCCGCCAACGTGGGATCACACCCGCTACGCGGCCGCGCGCCGGCGCTCACCCGCGCTCACCCCGCGCACCTGGCTCTACGGCGCGCTGGCCGCCGTCGCCGTCCTCGGGCTCATCGGCCTGCTCTTCGTCGGCGCCCTCACCGCCGCCGGTGTCCGCCTGCCCATCCCCACACTGGGATTCACCTCGCCCGCGCCCGCAAGCACGCGCGGCCCCGGCCCTAGCGCCACACACGCTCCCGCGCCTACCGCGACCACGGCCTCCGCGTGTCCACTCCCCGCGGTTGATCCCGCCGCCGCGCGGATGCTCGGCTCAATCCAGCTCGCCACCGGTGTCCGCGACCTGGAGCACCACGACCTGCGCCCGCTAGACAACGTCACCACCTTCAGCGTCGGCCAGGATTGGTTCGTCACCATGGTCGTCCAGACCAACGAGGCGGGGAGCATCAGCACGACCATCTGCACCGACGGCAACGACACCACCACCGTCCGCGACGTCGCCCGCGGCCTGCGCAACGCCCGCGCCGCCTTCTTCCTCGGCGCCGACCAGCCCGTCCCCCTCGGCCCCTCGGATGTTGGCCCCGGCTCAGTCGTCATCCGCTGGAACGGCGCCGTCGCGGCGGTGCTGCCCTTCACCGTCGTCCCGGCGGGGAATCCATGAGGGGGGCCGGCGCGCTCCCGCGCGTCAATCACCACTGGCCAACCGCCCCAAATTGCGCCATGGTAATGGGTAGAAGCACATTGACGCGCACGCCGAATCGCACCTCGCGCCGCTTGACCGCCACCGAGGCCAGAGCGGACCGAGCGCGCTTATGCCCACCGCGCAAGGGAGCGACCCACCATGGCACGCATGATCTTCGAAGCCGCACGGACGATCGAGGCCACACCCGCGATCGCCTGGGACATCCTCGCCGACTACCGCGACGGCCACCCGCGCATCCTGCCGCCAGAGTTCCGCGACTACGCCGTGGAGCGCGGCGGCACCGGCGCGGGCACCATCATCACCTTCGTCGTGCGCGCCGCCGGCGTGACACGCCGCTTCCGCCCGGAAGTCACCGCGCCGGAGCCCGGACGCGTCCTGCTCGAGACCGACACGATCACCGGCGACACCACCACCTTCACCATCACACCCGTCGACGGCGGACGGCGGGCCGCCGTGCGCTTCACCACCGAGATGGCCGTCCGCGACGGCCCCCTGGGCGCGGTCGAGCGCGCCGCGACCCGGATGGTCCTCGCCCCGATCTACCGGCGCGAGCTCGCCAACCTGGATACCCTGGCGCGCACATGGACGCTGAGCGGCTCGGTGGAACACGCCTCCGCCGGGTGAAGGCGAAGCGCGGTGGAGGATTGACGTATGGCCACACCCACCAAACCGGAGCCGAACCCGCGTCTCGCGTTCGAGCTAGTTCCCAAGCCCTGCTGGTACAGCAATCTGCGCGACAATTTACCTGGCGGTCAGTGGGACATATTGCGCCGACATGTCTACGCCCAATACGGTGGTAGGTGCGGCATCTGTGGCGCACCCGGCCGGCTCAATTGTCATGAGCGTTGGGCCTATGATGACGACACCCACGTTCAGCGGCTGGAAGGGTTCATTGCGCTATGCGACTGGTGCCATCACGCGAAGCACCTTGGGCACGCGGGCATCCTGGCTCGAGAAGGCAAGCTCGACATGGCGTGTCGCTCTCCATATCCTCGGCGTGGGGGTCGAAGACGTAATAGTCGAGCACCCCAAGCCGCTCATAGAGCGCTCGTTTGGGGCCGAGGTCCTGTGCTCGCGTGATAGCGCTCGCCAGCTCGATTACAACGTGGGGAAAGAGCCCGTCGCGCCAGGTCCGATAGGTGTTGCGGTGGCGCTGGGGGCTGCCGAAGACAACGCAAACATCAGGACAGACAACCTGTGAGGGATCCCCGTGGAAGTAGGAGAAGAAGAGGTTGCCAGTGACGTAAACGTCGTCGCGAGCTTGGAACCACTGGGAGAGGGCAAACACCAGGTCGGGCAGGTTCTGGCGATGCACATCGGTTTCGGCTATCGGTTGCCCGTCAGATTCGGGGTAGTGGACATTGGTCTCGGTGTGCTGAACCAAGCGATGCCTGCCTTGCGGGCGTCGATTGGTGGCGTCGAACGTGCGCGCGTGCCCGTCCCGGACAGCATATCACTCGAGCGGCTCGACGGATGCCTGGCCGCGGCGGCTACCGGGGCGGCCATCTAGGAGGCTACCAGGCCCTCATGCTCCCGCGCGCCGAAGCGGCCACGGAAGCCGTGGCAGCATTGTGACCACCACGACCGCGACCCACGCGGCCGACGGGCTGCCATAGAAGCGTCCCAGCAGCAACGTGCCCCCCCAGCCACCGGCGAGCGCGCCGCATGCCCCCACGATCAGCGCCGCGGTTCGTCCCCGCCCTCCCTGTGCGCCCAGCATGCCGCCGGCCCAGCCGGCCCACCTGGCGAGCGCCCCAACCAGCAGTCCGCCTGCCACCCAGATCACCGAAAGCGCCAGGCTCGTCATCAGATTCGGCATCGCCGCCCACCCTCCCCGCTTACGACCCAACCAGGATCTGCTCATAGAGCACGCGCCCCAGCTCACTGCCGTCGCCCAGCAGCGGGCCCAGCCCGAGGTCCGGCCGCACCTGCACATGGTCGAAGATGCTGAATGACGCGAAGTCGTACGCATGGCGCGTGCGCGCCAGCGCCGCCGCGAAATCGAGCGCCTCGGCGTACGGGATGGACGTGTCGCCGCGGTCGTGCAGCAGATACACCGGCGCGCGCATCTCGCCGAGCACCCCACGCGGCGAGAGCGCCGCCAGCAGCGCGCGGCCATCCGCCGGCAGCGCGACGATGTTGGCGTCCACGTTGGCGCGATCGTCCCCAGCCAGCAGGTGATACGCCGCCTGCCCCTCCGGCGTGAGGTTGGCGACATCCTCCGAAGTCAGCGGGCTCGCCCCCTCGAACGCGAACGCGTCCACCAGGCGCACGCCGTCCGGGTACGGCAGGTAGGGCTCCAGCACATTGGCCAGCACCTCCAGCGGCACCGCCTGCACCGGCCACGCCACGAGCCGGCCATTCACCACCTGTGCTCGCCGGCCGATGTCGCGCAGATAATCCTCGGCGTCAAAGAACCCACCGAACGAGGTGACAAACGCTAGCCGGTCGCGGATGCGCGGATCGGCGGCGGCGAGACACCCCAGCGGCCCCCCACCGCTGATGCCGACGATCCCCACCCGTGACGGATCCACGCCGGGCCAGTGGGCCAGCGCCTCATACGCCGCGACCACCGCGTCCGTGTCACTCGGCGCCAGGTCGTACGCGATCAGCGTGGGTGTCGTCATTTCCATGACGACCTCGCCCGCCCGCGCCAGCGACTGCGACAGGTTGATCAACTGTGGCACTTGCCGGTTGTCCCCGACGCCCGGGATCACGAGCAGCCCACCGCGTGCGCCGCGCACTGGCGCGGCCCCGGCGGCCGGAGCGTACACATCCAGAAACACCGGGCCAAAATCGGCTTGGATGGTCAGCGACGAGTGGCGCACCTGGTCGCCAATGAGATCGAACGCGCCATTCTGTGTCCCCATCACCAGTTCCGGCAGCAGCAGCGCCGTGCGCGCCGCGGCGCGTCCCCATGGCGGTAGTGATGTGGCCACGCCTAGCACCGCCAGCAGCACCAGCATCACGCGCGCCGCGCCACGCCCCACGCGACGGCCGCGCTGCCGCCGGTCTGCGTGCGCCCTGCCGATCCTACGTGCGCGCTGGGCGGCTGGAATGTCCTTCACCTCGCCTATGGGGTCGCGGGCGGAATCTCGCGTGGGTTCGCCCATGGTGGCGTGTCCCTCTGCACGGCGCGCGTAACCGGGTAGCGCTCAATGGGTGGCAGTCACTGGGCGCTTGTAACTGAGCCGCTCTCAAGCTCCAGCATACCGCGGAGCGTGCCCGATTGCCCAGGGTCATTCGACCCATACTTGTCCCATACACGACCCATTCACGACCCATAACGGTCATCTTGACCCATTCTCACTTGCCGGCATCCCAGGTGGTCTGCTATGGTGGCTGTTGAGCCGGCCGCTGGGCCGGAGGATTGCGCGTGGGGCGTTGCGCGTGGGGCGTTGCGCGTGGGG
>JANWHL010000061.1 GCA_025450405.1 Ktedonobacterales bacterium | reverse complement strand
CTGACCCAGGATTTCGCGCAGCACCCGCCCCTATTCTCCCTCCAGTTGGCGCTGGTGATCCGCGTCTTCGGCTACGGCATGGGGGCGATACGGGGTCTGGTCGCCGTCTATGCGGTGCTGACCTGCGCCGCCGTGCTGGGCTGCGGGCGGCGCCTCGTGGGGACCGGTCCCGCGCTCTGGGCGGGCCTCGCGTTTACGGCGGCGCCGATCTTCTTGGCCAACACGCGCTGGGGCTACAGCTACGCCGCCCTGATGCCGCTCGTGCTGCTCTGCGTCTGGGCGCTCGACCACTATGCCGCCACCCGCGGCCGCGGCTGGCTGCTGCTCGCGGCGCTGCTGGCCGGCGTGGCCACGCTCAGCGACTACGAGGGCGTCGCGCTGGTGCTGTCCGTGGCGCTGGCGGCGCTCTGGGTGCGCCGGCGCGATCTCGTCCCCGCCCTGGCCGTCGCGCTGGGTGTCCCAGTGCTGGGACTGCTGGCGTGTCTGGCCGCCGCGCCGAGTGTTTTCGTGGCCGACGCCGGCGACACGTTCGGCCGCGCCGCTGGCGGCAACTTGGCGCTCCAACTGGTCAACTTGCTGGTCAACTACTACCGCTTCATCACCCTGGACCCCTGGCTGGTGGTCGGCGTGGCGGGACTGCTCCTGGTCCGCGACCGGCGCCGGCGGACGGTCTTGCTGGTGGCGACCGGCGTGGTGGGCCTGGTGGTGCTCAAGGTGCGCGCGGTGGACCTCTCGTTTCACACCGCCGTGCCGCTCCTGCCGCTGCTGGCGCTGGGGGCTGGTGTGGCGCTGGACGCGGCGGTGCGCCGCCTCTACGCGTGGGCGGCGGGTTCCCCCTCCCCCAGCCCCTCCCCTGTTGCGATGGGAGAGGGGACGGATGAAACCACTGAGGACACAGAGGGACAGCGTGGAGAGACCTCACTCGCGGCCCTTCTCCCACGGGGCGAGGGGAGTCGAGACCGCGTGGTGGGACGGCCAGGGCGAGTGGGGCCGTGGTGGCGGATGCCTGGGGGGCCAGCGCGGCGGGCGCGCAACCTGGCGGCGGCGCTACTGGTCTTCGTCGTGGTGGTGTCGCCGCTGGCGATCGCGCTGGCCGGGGATGGCTTCGGCCTGGCCACCACCCTCACCACACGCGAGGATGGCTTCCTGGGGACACCCGGCGACGCCCAGGCAGCGGCGGCGTACGTGCTGGCCCACGCCCGGCCCGGCGATGTCACGCTCGGCTCGCCGCAAGTGGTGTGGATGCTCGACCAGCCCAACGACGCACGCGGTCAGCCGCGGACCATCTACGCCGCCGACATCCTCCAGGCGCTGGCATTCTCCGGTCAGACGGCGGCGTTCTATCCCGCGGGGCTGGGGCCGGCCCGCTGGGCCTTCGATGTCGCGCCCAACCACGTGCGCTTCGTCATCGTGGACAACCTGGCGCGCCAGCTTGCCGCGCCTGGCCAGGTGGATGGCATGCCCGCACTGCTGCGCGCCGTGGAGACCTGGCCCGCCGTCTACCGGCGCGGCCAATACACCGTGTACGAGCGGCCGGCGACCGGAGACGCCACACTGTCTCCCAGGACCACTACGCTTCCCAGGGGTGGATAGCGAGCGCGGCGCACGGAAGCGCCCCGCCGGTCGTGGCTGACTGGCGGGGCGCTTCCGCTGGATCGTCTGTCGCGTCGGTTGGGCCGTGTGGGTCAGGCACAGCAATGTTCAACCCGCGATATAGACAAGTATACCTCGGTAGCACAGCGCGTGCCAGGTCGGCGCATTCACCCTGCGCGGCACGCGTCACTCGCCGCGGCCACCACACGTGTCAGCGGATCCAGTGTCAGCGGATCCAGTGTCAGCGGATCCAGTGTCAGCGGATCCAGTGTCAGCGGATCCAGTGTCAGCGGATCCAGTCGGGCATCTGGTCGTGATCGATGCCGAAGTGGTGCGCCAGCTCGTGGAGCACCGTCCGCCGCACCTGCTCGCGGATCCGCGCGGCATCGCCGCCGCAATAGCGCTCGATCGGCCCCTGGAAGATCGCGATCTCCTCGGGCGCGACGCCCCCCACCCCGCGGCGCGACAGGCTCACGCCCCGATACAGGCCGAGCAGCAGCCCACCCTCACGCACGTCGAGAATCCGCCGTTCCTCGGCGGTTGGCTCTGGCCGCACCTCGACGACGATGTTGGCCATATACGGCGCGAACTCGGGCGGCACCGCCGCCAGCGCCTCCGCCACCAGTCGGTCGAACGTGTCGGCATCCAGCGTCGGCGGGGTGCTCGCCGCCGAGGGTTCCGCGTCCTCGCCGCCCCCACCAGCTTCCGGCGCCCCACTCGGAGTACTGGATGACGAGCTGGTTGACGACCGCGACGCGGAAGCGGCCGCCGCGGCGAAGTCGTAGCGCGACCAGCGCGCCCCAGGGCGCGGTGTGGGATCGCCCTCCAGCCATTCGGCGGCCAGCCGCGCGGGTGCCGAGCCCGCCGAGAAGGACCAGAAGGCCAGCGCGCCGAACAGGACCGCGGCCACGATGCCGATGTACGATCCGGGTCCGCCGCCGGTTTGGAGAGTCGCGATCAGCGATCCGAGGCAGAGGATCAGCCCCAGCATGCCGACAAACCACCCCGCCCCATTGGGGTCACCGCCGGTCTCCTCCTTGGCGATCCCGCCGCGTGACCACACGCCGTCGCGGGGGATGCCGCCAGTGCCGCCGCGCGCGTATGTGGCGCGCATCCCGGAGCCCCGCCAGGGAGCGAACACGGGCTCGGCGTAGCCGCGCCGGGTATCATACTCCCAGCGAAGCCGCGGATCGCCCAGAACACCGTACGCGGCGGTCAGCGCGCGCATGCGCCGCTCGGCCCGGGCGCGCAGCTCCGGCGCGTCGCCGGTATACCGGTCGGGGTGCCAGAGCTTGGCCAGCCGGTGATAGGCGCGACGAACGTCATCGTGGCCGGACTCGGGCATCAGTCCGAGCACCGCGTAATAGTCCGGCTCGTGCGCGGGGCCGGCGTCCCGATCGAAGGGATCCTCGGCGGGGTCTCCGCGCGTCGGCCCGTCAGGCATGGGATGTCACTCCGGCGGCGCGCCCGTCAGGCGGCAGGTCGTTGGATATGGGCGCGAGGGAATCTCCCCGCTCTCCGGGCAGTGTATCACCGCCTAGGCTGATGGTCACCGACCGCGCTCCCCAACCGCGCTCCCCAACCGCGCTCACGAGCGGCCATCATGCCGTCGCGCGGGGCGCAGCGGCCGGTCCGGCGTCGCCGCGGGCGTCCCTGATGGCCTCTCCCCGCGGGTCGTCATGCGCATCTCCACGGGCGTCAGCGGCCTCGGATGGCCGCGTGTTGGCCCGGTGGTCCGTGCGGGCGTGCTCGATGGCCGCCTCGGTGGTGGCTTTCGCGGCGGCGCCCTTGCCGCCCTGCAGATCCTCTCGTGGCATGCCGGCGGTGGGACCCGCGACGCCGCGCGTAGTGCCGTGCGCCTGCATTTCGTGCAGCAGCGCGGGAATGTCGCCGTCAGTCTGTCGCTGGCCGACGGCCCAGGAGTTCACCTCGGCCCCGATCAGCAGGATGAACCCGACATAGTAGAGATAGACCAGAATGACGATCGCGAACCCGGCCAATGACCCATAGTTCCGCGGGTGCAGGAAGAGCGACTCATAGAGGGGGAAGAGCAGGTTGTAGAGCACGAGCAGGGCCGCGGCCACCAGCGTGCCCTTCCACACCTCGCCCCAGCGCACCTGCCGCGCCGGCACGACGACGTAGATGACGCCGAAGAAGACGAAGGCGACGACGACCGAGAGGCCAATGCCCGCGAGCCAGATCAGGAAATGGGCGAGCCCACTGCCCTGGAGCGGTCCAGCCAGCCCCACGATGGCGGCCGGCACCATCGTGCTGAGCGAGAGCACCGGGAAGAGGACGGCGTAGATCAGCAGCATGCCGAACGCCATCAGGTTCTGATGTAGGAAGTCGCGCGTCCGCAGCCGGAACACCACCGCCAGACAATTCTCGATGGCGATGAACAGTCGCGACCCGGTGAAGGCGGCGGTGACAATGCCGACCACGAGCAGAACGCCCGCGCTGTCGCTCAGCTGCCGGTAAATGGCCCCGACCAACTGACTGCCACCCGGTAGCGCGCCGCTCAGCTGGCCGCGCAGCGCGTCCGCCTGCGCCGGGGCGAGCGCGCCGAGGATGAAGCCAGCCACCGCGAGCAGAACGAGCAGGATCGGGAAGAGCGACATCAGGATGTTGTAGGCCAGCATGCCCGAGAGATTGAACACCCAATCGTTGCTCACCTTCGACCAGAAGTTGAGCGCCGGTTTAGCGCCCGTCCGCGCCCTAGAGATCATGCTCTCTCGCCGCCGCGACGGCGCGGCGCGTCCCCGCTGGTCCAGTGGATATCCCGCGGTCGAAGCCATGGTATGCCCCTCTCCACGCGTCGCGTCCACGCGTCGCGCGCGCCCAGTCACGGCCCAGTTCAATCGAGCTCGCCGGCATACGAGGTTCAAGTTCCGTGCCAGTCCCATCGCCTACTCCCCCCGCTTCATGCGGACAGGGCGTCGCTAATGCGCCATCGCCGCGCCGTCCAGGTGGCTTGCGCTCCTCGGCGCGGGCGAGTATCATGCGGCATACGGCCCGCTCGATACGACTGGCCGCCGGGCATGAGCTCGGCGAGCCGTACGAGCCGCTACGGAGTCTTCACGCCGCACCGCTGAGGGGGAGACGCGCGATGCCAGGCCATGGTCCACGCCGCCCGGTCTATAGCGGCCCCGTCGATCCGGCCGACCAGGTCGATCCAGCCGACACCGCCGATTTCCCCCCGCGCGCTGATCCCGAGGACCAAGATAACACATCGCCGGACGCCCCCGCGTCGAACGGCGCCCTGGGAGACGGCGAGCGCCTTGCCGAACGCCCCGACGAGCGCCTTGCCGAACGCCCCGACGAGCGCATCGCCGAGCGCCTTGACGAGAACGTGACCCAGCTGGGGCTGCCAGCGGATGACGGCGCATCGCCCGGCCCCACGCTCTCCGCGCCCACGACAGACCCAGGCACAGAATGGCGCGCGCCGCTGGCGATCAGCTATCGCGATCCGGACACATTGCCCCCCACGGACGCGGACGACGACTCGCGGCGCGACCCCGACCTGCCCTACTGGCTCGCCTTCAATCGCGTCAAGGGCATCGGTCCGGCGCGTTTCGCCCTGCTCCTGGCGCGCTTCCGCACGGCGCGGGCGGCGTGGGAGGCCGGACCGACCGAGTGGCGCGCGGCTGGGCTGGATGAGCGCACGGCGGCGTCCCTGGCGCGGCAGCGGGCACGTATCACCCCCGAGGGGGAGGTGGAGCGGCTGGACCGGCTGCGCGTGGCGGCGCTCACCCTCGCCCACCCCGCCTACCCGAAGCTGCTCCGCGAGATCGCCCTCCCGCCGCCGGTGCTCTACGTGCGCGGGCGGCTGCTGCCCGACGACGAATGGGCGGTTGCCGTCGTGGGCACGCGCCGCGTCTCGGTCTATGGCAAACAGGTGACGGAGCGCCTGGCGGGGGAGCTGGCGGCGCAGCGGATCACTATCATCAGCGGGCTCGCGCGCGGGGTGGATACCGCCGCGCACCAGGCGGCATTGGGGGTGGGTGGGCGCACCATCGCGGTGCTCGGCTGCGGGCCGGATCTCGTCTATCCCCCGGAGAACAAGCGGTTGGCGGCGCGCATCGTCGAGGCTGGCGCCATCGTGACGGAGTTCGCCCCCGGCACACAGCCCGAGGCGGGCAATTTCCCCGCGCGCAACCGGCTGATCAGCGGGCTCTCGCTGGCCGTGCTGGTGACCGAGGCGCCGGCGTCGAGCGGGGCGCTGATCACCACGCGCTTCGCCGCCGAGCAGGGGCGCGACGTGCTGGCGGTGCCGGGCAACATCACCGCGCGCGGCAGCTATGGGACCAACAAGCTGATCCAGGATGGCGCCAAGCTCGTGCTGGAGACCGAGGACGTGCTGGCCGAGCTGAACCTGCACCTCGTGCCCGTGCAGCAGCGGCTGGAGCTCCGCGACGCGCTGCCCGAGAACGCCGCGGAGGCGCGGCTGATCGAGCTGCTGGGCGCGGCGAGCGAGCCGCTGCACGTGGACGAGCTCTGTCGCGCGAGCGGCCTACCGGTGGCCGACGTGTCGGCCACACTGGTGATGCTGGAGCTCAAGGGCCTGGTGCGCCAGCACGCCCCAATGACCTACGCCCGCTCCCATTGATACCGCTTCTGGGTAATCCTCAACGGGGGACTTCGTGGCCGAAGGCCGTCCAGCCGCGGTTGCAACCGCCCAGGCCACCACCACGATTGACCAAGCTTTGGCATGATCCTAATTGCCGCTCGGTCCGCGCGCTACCCCTCCGCGCCCGAGGCGTTGATCATCATGGCGTCGGTGATTCGCCGCGTCCTTCAGGGCGCCTCCTTGCTCGACCACCTCGCCCACCAGCCAGGGCCCTCCCGAAAATCGCCCGCTGTCTGAGCCGTCGCTGGACCCTTGGCCCCGTATGGCTGCGGTCCCCATGACACCCTCGAAGCTCAGGATGACACGCGGAACTTCAATTCCGCATGCGTCCCCCACCGATCCGCCCGCCCTGGTCCGGCACGCTCCTCAGCGCCCGATGTCTCGAGCTACTTTCTACCGCCCGCTCGCTCTTGGGTTGAAGCCGATGGGCCGTCCAGCGGACGCCCGGCGCGACCAGCGCGCGCTCCTTCACGCGGGTCGCCATACGAACGGCTGGCGGCGGGGCGCATGCGCCCCGCCGCCAGCCCGTACCCCAAGCGTCGCGGCGCTCAGCACTCGCTATGGCCGCAGCTATAGCACTTCTTACAACCCTCCTCGTAGACCATCGTGTTGCAGCCGCAGTGAGGACACAGATTGCCGGTCACCGTGTAGAGCGCCAGTGCGCCCATGCCGAGCCCGGCGCTATGCCCGTTGGTGAGGCCACCCGCCGCGTGCCCGCCGCCACCGCTCGCGGCGGTGGCGGCGCCGTGGGCATCGCCGGCCGGCCCCGCCGGTGTCTCCATCTCGTCGCCCGCGGGAGCGCTCCCCGAGACGCTGACCCCACCAGCCGTCCCGGCGAGGTGCGACTCCAGGGCGCGTGCTACCGCATCCGGCAGCGAACGGACCCGGTCCATGCCAAATCCGATCGAGCTGCTGCCGCCGATCGAGCGGAGCTGGTGGGCCACCTCCTCGGCGCGCTCGTTCTGGGTGAGAGGACTCTCCACCTGCAGATAGATGGAGATCAGCCGGCCCAGCGCCTCCGCCAGCGCGGCGACATCCGAGCCCGCCTTGCCGATGTTGAGGAAGACCTCGAAGAGGCCGTCCTGGTCGCTGTTGAGGGTGACATTGGCCTTGCCCTCGGGCGCGCGCACCTGGCGCGTGTAGCCCTGGACCACCTCCGGCCGCACCTTGAACCCGCCAGGATAGCGGCGCGGGTCGCGGGCTGGGCTCGGCGGCGCGGCGCTCGGTGTGACGCTGACCGGCTCGGTGCTGGCCACGGCCGTGGCAACGCTTGGGGTGACGACGGCCTCCGCGGTGGCGATGTCGGGGTCGGCCTCGGTGCTCGCGCGCGGGGCCTGTGCCGTCTCGGTGGCTGCCGTGGCAGGTGCGGTCTGGGCAACCGGGGCGGCCTCCGCCGGCTTGACGCCGGCGTTGAGCACCTGCTCGCCCTTGCAGCCATCGCGGAAGATGGTGATGCCGAGGCAGCCGAGCTCCCAGGCCTGGAGGTACGCCCGGCTGACGTCGTCGTACGTCGCGCTGTTCGGCAGATTGATAGTTTTTGAAATAGAATTGTTTACACCGCGTTGGAAAGCCGCCTGCATTTTGATGTGCCACTCGGGGTCCACCTCGTGCGCCGTCACGAAGGCGCGCAGGGCGGGGTCGTCGGCGGCCGGGTGGCCGTGCAGCGTCCCGTGCTCCTTGACATGCGCCAGCACGGCGTCCTTGTCGGCGACATCACTCGCCTCCAAAGCGTCCACGAAGAGCGGGTTGACGAAGTCGAGTACCCGGTAGCTGCCATCCGGCTGCTTCACACGGTGCTGGAAGGCCAGCGCGAAGATCGGCTCGATGCCCGAGGAGCAGTCGGCCAGGATGCTGATCGAGCCCGTCGGCGCCACGGTCGTGCGCGTGGCGTTGCGCAGCGGCGGACCATCGCGATAGATGCTCTGCGCCCAGTGCGGGAAGGGATCGCGTACCTCGGCCATCCGCCGCGACTCGTCGGTGGACCAGTCGCGGATGGCCACCATCACGCGCTCGCCAAGCTGGATGGCCTCGTCGCTGTCGTAGCGAATGCCCAGCTTGAAGAGCAGGTCGGCCCACCCCATGATGCCCAGGCCGATGCGGCGGTTGGCCGTCACCTGCTCACGCACCTCAGAGAGCGGATAGGGGTTGATATCGATCACGTCGTCGAGGAAGCGCGTGCACTCGCGGGTGGTCGCCTCCAGCGCCGTCCAGTCGATCTCTCCGCCGTGGACGAACAGCCCGAGGTTGATTGAGCCGAGGTTGCACGCGTCGTACGGGCCGAGCCATTGCTCACCGCAGTTCGCCGTCGCCAGGCCGTTGACGATGATCGCATGGACGAGCGGCACCGTGGTGTCGTAGACGTCGGCGGTGCCGGCATCCTCGATCAGCGCGACCCGCGTGGTGAACGGCTCGACATTGGAGGCCTGCCGCTTGTTGGCGATCCAGGTGCGCAGGCGCTCCTGCTTGCGCTGCTGGAGGAAGCCGACGACCTCGGCGAAGCGGTCGCGGTTGGCCTTATCGATGATCACCTCATACTGAGCGCACGTCGCGTACTCAGCCGCCTCGCGCGCGGCGTTCGGCAGCACGGTGATGCCCGCCTCACGGCGCAGCCGGATGGCGCTCACGATGCCCAGGTTCAGCAGCAGCTGCTGGACGTCCTGGGCCAGCCCCTTCGAAGAGGTGGCGAGCCGTACGCTGCATGTCCCCGTCTCCGGGCTCCCGATCTGGACGCCGCCATCGGCGCTGAAGAGGCCGCGCAGGAAGCCGATCACGGCGTCGCGCGGCGCGGCGAAGACGCTCTCGGGCACCCGCTTCTCATGGGCTGGGACGGCGGTAAGGCCGAGACCCATCAGGAAGGTGGCGGCGCATCCCGCATAGGTGATCTGATCGTGGCCCTGCCGCCTGGTGACGTTGCCCGCCAGACCAAACCAGCGCTGGAAACGCTCTCGCAGGGTCGCGGTGACGGATTCGTCCTCCGCGCCCACGGCGATGCCGACGTTGTCGGCCGTGTCCCCACGGCGTACGTAGCCATCGCCGAGGACAGACCCCAGCACCTCGCCGACCTCGGCCGACCACTCGGTGGGCGGCTGGGCATCGCCGCGCGCCAACTTCGCCGCCAGCCGCGACTGGCTGCGCGCGCCGTACGCGATCGGCGGCAGTGCCCGCTCGGCGGACCAGGCGCCCTCGCCGCTCTGCAAGAGCAGCGTGTCGCCAGTCCGCAGCTGGTCGAGCGGCGTATAGCCCGTGGGGGTGAGGAAGCGGTGGTTCGGCGTGGCCGTGATCTCGATGCCATGGCTGGTGACGAGCCGGCGGACTGGCACCCGCTTGCCCGTGGCGAAGACCGGCACGGCGGCGCGCGGGACCACGCCGAGGCCGTCAGAGTGCGGCACGCCGTTGGCCACCAGCTCCGCCACCTGGCCGGGCGCGCGCGCATCGGTCGCCACCACCAGATCCTCGCCGCTGGCATACAGAACGTCCATGCGCACGAGGCCGCGGCTGGTCGCGAGACGGGTCGCGCCGACGACGCAGGGGTTGGTGGCCTCCAGCTGCTCGAGGTCCGGGATCGGGTTGGCCGGCGAGTGGTTGGCGCGGTCGATGAAGACCAGGCCGGGATCGCCGGTGGCCCAGGCGGCCGCTACGATGCGGTCCATCACCTCACGGGCGCGCAGGCGGCCCACGCCCTCCTTCGTGTGCGGGTCGACGAGGTCGTACTCGCCGTCAGCCTCCAGCGCGGCCATGAAGGTGTCGGTGATCGCCACCGAGATGTTGAAGTTGGTGACCGAGCCGTCGCGCTTGCAGTCGATGAACTTCAAGATATCGGGGTGATCAACTCGCAATATACCCATATTCGCACCGCGACGCGTACCCCCTTGTTTCACTGCCTCGGTTGCTCCATCGAAAATCTTCATGAAGCTCACCGGGCCGCTCGCGACGCCGTGCGTAGACGCAACCATGCTGCCCTCGGGACGCAGGCGGCTGAAGCTGAAGCCAGTGTTGTGGATGGCGGTCAGGCCGTTGGTGCCGGCCAGATAGGTGCTGTGATCCGCGACGGTGAAATCGTAGAACGACACGCTCGCGCTCGGGGATGAGATATCCGTGACCGTGGTCGCCCCGTGCGCCAGATGCTCCAGCACGTCCAGCCGACCCTGGGAGGGCGCGTCCACCAGCGGACGCAGCGCCCCCACGACCTCGACCAGCTTGGCGCCGTTGACGCCCTGGCCTTCCTTCCAGCGATGCAGCCAGATCTCGCGCTCGCCAACGCGCACCGGGTGGCGGTGGATCGCCGTGGTCGTCGTCTCGACCCCGGCGTCTCGCAGGAGATCCTCCACCGCCGCGAAGGGGATCGGCAGGCGGGGCGCGGTGGTGTGCTCATGCGCGCCCGCGGCCTGGGCGTCCGCACGGGCGAGCCGGCCCGCCTTCAGCGTGTCGGTCAGGTGCGGGCCGAGCAGGGTGCGCAGGTCGTCGACCAGCGGCTCGCCAGCCAGCTTGACCTCATGCACCGTCATCCGCCCGCGCCCTTGCGGCGCGCGCGCGCGGAGGGCTGGGGCCAGGCCGAGCAGGGCGCAGAGCGTGTGCACCTTGCGCGCCAGATACTCCGACTGCGTGGTAAAGGTCACGCGGTCGCGCGCGCTGTCCACATAACCATCCGAGTCCACCAGGCCGGCGAGGAAGGCGCCCACCACCGAGAGCGGCGACTTGGCCACCATCTCCGGGAAGGGCAGTTCACCCTTCGGTCCGGGGTAGACCTCGAGCAGGGAGCGGAACTGGGCGATGAAGCCGCTGTCCGCTGTGGTGAGCGAGTAGAGGCCGCGGGCGTCGCGCTGGATCGCGACATGGACGTCGAAGCGGCGCGCCAGAATGGAGCGCGCCCGTTCGAGCGAGGCGGTGCGGCCGTCGAAGAGGCGCCAGCGGAGCTTGAGCCGCCGCGGCTTGCTGTTGGGCACCTTGGCCCAGCCGAGGGAGCCGTCGCCGAGGTAGAAGCCCAGGAGCCAGGCGATCTCCTCGTCCAGCCGCACGCCGGCTACCTCGCGATACGCCGTGTGGGGCCACGCCTGGCGCACCGAGGCGTTGGGCGTGGGCAGCACGTCACCCGGCCGCAGCTCATCGGCGCGGCGCTCGACCAGCCCGGTGCCGTCGAAGACCATGAACGGATGCCAGCGGCTGGTCGTGACCTCCAGCCCGTTGGCCGCCCGCACGCGCACCTGGTCAGCCAGCGGCACATCGTAACGCCAGAGGTGCGTCACCTGGGCCGGTTCGTATGAGCCGTGCGCGGGGTCCAGGGCCATCGTCCGAATGTCGAGGTCCGTCACGTCCATGACGGCGTGATTGCCGCGGTCCTCTTCGGCGCGGCCAGTGGCGCGCACCCGATCGTAGAGCGTGGCGATAGCCTCCACGCCGCAGAAGGTCGTGAAGACGTGCGCGTCGCCGGCGACGCACCCGCCCCCTGACTGATGGATCAGCGCGGCGTGCTTGACCGCCTCGAAGATGCCATCCAGGCTGTCGGAGACGGGCACCACGTAGCACGCCGACAACTGGAGGTTGTTGCCCTTGCCCGCGTTCATCAGGGTGGGCGAGTTGGGCAGGAAGCGGTGACTGGCCATCAGGTCGTAGAAGGCGGCAGCCTCGTCCGCCGCCGTGCGTCCCGACCGCGCGCTATAAGCGTCCTCCGCCGACGCCACCGCTCGCGCCACGCGCCAGCAGAGGTCGTCCGGCGTCTCCACCACCTTGCCCTCGGCGTCGCGCAGCAGGTATCGCTCGCGCAGGACGCGCGCGGCCGGCTCGGACCAGGACCCCGGCTGCTGCCGGGCGGGCGACGTGGCTGTGGCCCGCCGCTCCGCGGGCTCCTCATGTTGACCGCTCACCTGATGACCGCTCACCTGTGCTCCCCTCGCTCTTCGCGGTTCGCTCTTCGCGGGCTCGCGACTCCGCCGCGCCGGCCGGTGGACCACGGGATCCCTCAATCTGAGGGCCTCACCACGGGACCACCACGGGCGCGGCAAGACAACCCGGCCGCGACAACACGTTGGGTGTGCCGCGGCACGCAGACTGATTCTACCACAACATGTACGACTTCGCAAGACCAGGACCACAACATCTTGCGTCCTAGCCCAGATTGGTGTCTCGCCCGGCACATCTTGTGGCAGCTTGCCATAATGCGTCTCAACCGTAGCCCTGACGACCTAGCCGCGACGGGTCGGCCTAGCCCAAACACCCCTGTCTCGGCCGCCCGCGGAGCCGTGCGGCCGGCTTGACATGACCCCACCCATCCGTCCTACACTGCCTCTACGTTCCGCATACGCGTGACCGTCCCATTACTGTTCCCATCGCGCGCTCCCGAAACCGAACCCCGATGTGGCCCCGTGGCCGGCATCCCGGAGGTAACCCATGGCCGCCCACGAGCCCCCGCGGCGTCCGCCCCTGTCCGCGGCGCGCTCGGACCTCGCGCGCTCAGCCCCGGCTGGCGTTGCCCCGCATGGCGCGGCCCAGGCTGGGACGGTTCCGGCCGATGTCGCCGCGCCCACACCCGCCGGCCCCATGGCGCCCGATGCCATCGCCCCCGCTCTTCCTGGCGCCGACCTTCCCCTCCCCAACCCTCCCCTCCCCGAACATGCCGCGGCCGATGTGATCACCCCCGCGCGGGCTCCCCGCGGTGTGTGGGGTGCCCTCTCTGGCGCGGCCGCGCACTGCTTCCTCTGTGCCTACACCACCGAGCCGTGCGACGTGCCCGTGCTGGATGGTGTCCTCCTGGGCGTGGCCGAGCGCTGGCGCGGGGGCGATCGGCCAGTGCTGCTCGTCGCCACCCCGCCCGGCGAGCGCGTCGCCGTCGTGCTGGAGCCGCGCGACCGCCCCCTGGCGCGCGACCTGGCGCGCCTCACGCCCGAGCAACGCCACGCCCTCCACCTGCGTGTCTACCATCTGCGCGCCCCCGTCCCGGGCGCCCCCGTCCCCGCGGGCTCCGCCCCCGCTGCCGCGCCTGACGCACCTGCCGACGGCGCGCCCGCTGACGCCGCGCCAGGCGACCCACGGCCCGACGGGCACGGCCGCTACCGCACCCTCCGGACGACAGCGGCCAGCACCGTGGTGCTCGAGCCCGATCTGCTGCTCAACATCACCGACATCAACCACGCCGAGTACTGCGTCCGCCAGTACATCCTGCGCCGGGTCGTGCCCTCGCCCCCAACCGCCGCGACTCTGCGTGGCACGATCATTCACGGGGCGTTCAAAGAGCTGCTCAAGGGCCGCGCGGGCGAGCCCGCCGCGCTCCTCGACCAGGCCCTGCGCGCCCAGGCAACCGACCTCGCCCTCCAGGACCTGCCCGCCGATGTGGTAGCCGCCGACGCCGAGCCTCATCTGCGCGCGCTCGTCCGCTGGTACGACAGCGAGCGCCAGGTCCTCTGGCGGCGCGCGCCCGCGATCCGCGTCGAGACCTTCGTTCTCGCTCCGGATGTCGGCCTCAAGGGCCGCCTCGATGCCCTCTGGGAGGACGAGCACACCAGCCGCCTGCTCGAGCTCAAAACCAGCACCGTTCGTGGCGATCTGCCGCGGCGCGAGCACCGCTGGCAGGTCTACGGCTACCAGACCCTGCTGGCGGCGCGCCGGCCCCACCGCGACGATCGCCGCCCCGCCGCCACGCTGCTCTACAGCGGGACCCCCGGCCAGGCCGAGGCCCACACCCTGCCCTTCTCGCTGCGCGAGCTGCACCGCGTGCTGGAGCTGCGCAACGCGCTCGCCATCGCCCACGCCACCGGCGCCGTCCCCGACCCACCCGGCGAACGCAAGTGCGCCCGCTGCGCCATCCACCGCGACTGCGCGCGCGCCGCGCCGCTGCTCGGCTGGACCCCGCCGCCCGTGGAGGATACTCCCGCGCCCGAGTCTGGCGCCGACGTCGCCTGGTTCGGTCGCTACCACGACCTCCTCGCGCTGGAGGGCCGCGCCGCCGAAGCACTCGCCCGCACGCTCTGGACGACGAGCCCCGAGCAGCGCCGCGCGGCCGGCACCGCCCTCACCGCGCTCGAGCCCGTCGGCGAGCCGAGCGAGACCGCCAGCGGCGAGTGGGAGTACACTTTTCGCTGCGCGAACCTCTCCGAGCTCCGCGACGGCGACCCCGTCCTGCTCAGCGATGGCGACCCCATCCACGGCGCGGCCGTGACTGGCACGGTGCTACGCATCACCGATCGCGAGGTCGTCGTCTGGACACCCGAGCGCATCGCCGGGCCGCGCCTGCTCGACCGCTATGCCGCTGACATCGTTCACGACCGGACGGTGCGCAACCTCTGGCGCTGGCTCGACGCCGATCCCCGGCTGCGTGCGCTCGTGCGCGGCGAGCTCGCCCCCACCTTCGGGGAGGACGTGCGGGATGCGGTGGATGCGGGCGCCACGGACGATCAGGACCTTCCTGGGCGCACGGACTTCAATCCCGGCCAGCGCCAGGCCGTCGCGCGGGCGCTGGCGGCGCGCGACTTCCTGCTGGTTCAGGGGCCGCCGGGGACCGGCAAGACGCGCGTCGTCGCCGAGATCATCCAGCGCGCGGTGGCGCGTGGCGAGCGTGTGCTCGTCGCCGCCTTCACGAATCAGGCCGTGGACAACGTGCTGCGCCGTCTGCTGGCCGAGGGCTATCACGACTTCGTGCGGCTGGGCCACCGGCAGAGCGTAGCGGCCGAGATTCAGCCCTACCGGCTGGCGGAGCGCGCCGCGGCGCGCTCCGCCAGCGTTGGTCAGGGCGGCGTGTCCACCGCGGCCGCGGATGGGGGGGAGGACGTGGACCCGGGGCATCTGCGCGAGGTCCTGGCCGGGGCACCGGTGGTCGCTTCGACGACCGCCACGTGGGCCTCCGAGCACTACGACGGCGCCGGCACAGCCCTTGCCTTCGATCTCGCCGTGGTGGACGAAGCCAGCCAGCTCACCGTCCCGGCGCTGGTCGGCGCGCTCCGGTTCTCGCCGCGTTTCGTATTGGTGGGCGACGAACGCCAGCTCCCGCCGCTGGTGGTGTCGCCCGAGGCGGCGGCGGGCGGTCTGGGGCGCTCCCTCTTCGCGGACCTCCTGGCCCGCTGGGGGGAGACCGCCAGCGTCGCGCTCACCGCGCAGTACCGGATGCACCCGACCATTTGCGCGTTCCCCAGCCGCGAGTTCTATGACAGCCGCCTGATCACCGCCGGGCACGCGCGCGAAGCCCTGCTCGCGGTCGCCGCCGAGGACCGGCCGCCGGCGCCTTTCGATCCCGCGCGGCCGGTCGTCTTCTTGGATGTCGGCCCCGAAGAGGCCCACAACGGTATCGGCGTGGACCCAGCGCGCGCTCCCGGCGGCGAGAAAGCCAGCCGCGCCCAGGCCGAGGTGGCGGCGCGCGTGGTCCTGGGTCTCCGTGCCCGCGGGGTCGCGGCCGAGCGCATCGGCGTCGTCGCGCCGTATCGCGCCCAGGTGGCGGCTATTCGCCAGCGGCTGGCGGCGGCCGGCGAAACCACTGTCGTCGTGGACACAGTGGACCGCTTCCAGGGGGGTGAGCGCGAGGTGGTGGTGCTGGCCTTCGGGCCGGATCCCGCGCGGGTGGCGCACCCCGCGGGCACCCTGGCGGCTGGCGCGCCGTTCGTGGCGGACGCCCACCGGCTGAATGTCGCGCTGACACGCGCGCAGCGCAAGCTGATCTTGATCGGTGACCGGGCGGCGCTGGCACGGGTGCCTGTCCTCGGCCGGCTTGTGGCCCATTGCGGCGCGCTGTATGGGGGCCGTGGCGGCATCGCCCGCGTGTCCGGACCATCCACCTGACGCGCGCAACCCGCCGCGTTACGCCGAGACGCGCTCGACGATGTGCTGGACCTCGGCCTCCATGACGAGGGCCTGCACCTCCTTGCGCGCGGTCTCCACCTCCGCCGGCAGCGCGAACGGCGAGGCGTTGAGGACGGCCAGGGCCGCGCCGAGCACGCCAGACTCCATTAGGAAGTGTTCGTAGGCGACGCCGTCCAGCCCCAACGCCGAACAGATGGGCACGACGAAGAGCTGCGCCAGATTGGCCGTGGTCTCGTCCGGCACTGGCGCCCCGGCGGCCTCCCGGGCCGTCTCACCCCAGGGCGCGTCGCCCGGGCCACTGATGATCGGCCGCGCGACCGTCCACGCGTGTGCCCGCGGCCGGGCCACCGGCCAATGGCCTACCGCCCGGCGGAACACCAGGGTGTACTCCGTCATCTCCCAATCCTTCCGCCGCCATCGGTGGCCGGCCGAATCTCTCGGAACCGAATCGCTCGCGGCGAGCCGCTCACAGCCCTCATCACACGACCACCCACTCGCTCGGGAGCGCGTCGGATACCAGGTCGCGCGGCGGATGTCCCGCTCCGTGCGCGCGGCGATTTCGGCCGCTCACAGCCAATGACGAGACATGCCGAACGAGGTAACGAGGGAGCCAATCCGCTAGCCCATCCGGCGTCAGGCCAGGTAGCGCCTGGGTTGCCATGCTGGCGCGGGTTGTGCCACGGGCCTCCGTGTGCTATGATGCCATCAACGATGCGCGCATCTACAACTGCCTACAGTCGCGGATGCCCACATTGGGCGGGGCCGCTGGCCCACTCTACGAACACGATCGACACGCACGGACCTATGAGGAGGTACGAGGCCATGGCGCTGCGCAGCGAGGAGCTCCCCAGTCGCCTGGAATCGCTCAAGGGGCTGTTGACCAGCCACGAAGCGGCCCAGTATCTCCAGATGACGTACTGGCACTTTATGCATCTCGTCGAGGGTGGTCGGATCCCCGGCATGCGGGTCGTCGACCGCTGGCTCTTCGCCTCCGATGACCTGGATGCCTATCGCCGGCAGCGTTACGGGCAGCTCGAAGACACCGTCCGCGGCGCCATGGAGGATCCGGCGGTGAACCTTACGGAGCGCCAGGCCGCCATTTGTCAGGCCATTCTGGATGGTAAGCGGCCGGCGGAAGTCGCCAGACAGCTCCGACAATCGCGCCAGGCGGTACACGCCCAACTTGGACTCATCCGCGAGAAATTGATCCAGTCCCAGACCCGCAAGCCCTATGCCAGTGACGCCAATGCCGCCAGGACGCCCGCAACGCGCACGACGCCAGGTACCTACTCCTCCCGCCTCGCCCCCTCCGCCCCCCCATCCTCCTCTGTTTCCCCCTCCTCACGTTCCTCCCGCTCCCACGCCGCGGTGAAATCCTCCCCCCACGTCGGTTGATCTCCCCCCTCCCGCCGCCCGCGCTCACAACGCGCTCCTCGTCGCGACGCGTCCCCGCGTCGCTGTGTCCCCTCATCCACGTCCCCGCATTCCCTCTTCGGCGGGGTTGCCCGCCCAGGAGGTACCCCTCCGCGTGTCCAACCGCGGCCCCTTCATGCGTTAGCTTCACAGGGACGCCCCCATAGCACGGGGAGACGCCACGAGGAAGCGACAAGGTCATTGGCCGATGCCGTGAACGACCCGTCAGATCCGGCGTCTGGGCCAGCACTGGACGAATTTACCGCCCTGTGCGAGCGCTGCCAGGGACACCTCTCCGCGTTCCTACGCGGCATCGTCGGGGATGACGAGCTGGCGCGCGACCTGGCGCGGGATACGCTGCTCGCGGCCTGGCGCGTCGCCCGGAACGGCACCCCACCCTTCACGGCGGGCCACGATGACGACGAGCGGCGTCGCTGGCTCTTCCACGTCGCCTATCGCCGCGCCGTGTCGGCCCTGTGTCACCGCCGCGTCATCCACTGGGGCTCGCTGGACGCCCTCATGGGCGAGCACGCGCGGGCGAGCGAGGCCCACCCATCACTGACCGGGTTCGAGGACCGCGTGGCCGAAAGCCACGCGCTGCGTGCCGCCCTGGCTGCCCTCGCCCCGCGTGACGCGGCGTGTGTGGTGTTGATCGTCGTCTGCGGCTTCACCGCCGGCGAAACCGGTGCGATCGTGGGCGCCTCAGCCCGGGCCGTCGCCAAGCGCTTCGCGCGCGCCAAGCTCCGTCTCCGCGATGTCTATCTCGCCCAAAGCGCCCAGTTGCCCGAGCGGTCCCGCCCATGAGCAATGAGTCTCCGGCGCCATCCGCCGCCTGCGCCCACTTCGCTCCGCTGCTGCCGCTCGCCTCCCACGGCCTGCTCGACCCCGCCGGCCGCGCCGCACTGGCGCTCCACGACCAGACCGACGCCGCCCTGCGCCTGGCCCTCGCGCCCCAGTCGGCGGCCGCCGCGCCGTGGACCCGCTCGGAGCTCCGGAGGCTGCTGCTCGCGGACCCGGCCGCCGCAACCTTGGCCACGCCAGCCGTCACGTCGCTCCCCTCGCCCGCGGGCGGTGCGCCTGGCCGAGCGATCTCGCGCGCGCCGCGGCTGGTGGCCATGCCCGGCGCGCACCGGCCCACACGGCTGGGCGTGAGCGCGGTCGCCGCCGCCGTGCTGGTCACCCTGCTCGCCGCCACGCTCTTCGCGCTGGCCCGCGACCGCGCTGGCCCAGCCGGGCCGCCCACGCCGCTGCCCGCGGGGCTGGCCATCCAGGCGGTGACGATGGTCTCGCCCACGGAGGGCTGGGCCGCGGGTAGTGTCACGGCGGTGCCGTATTTTTCGCGGCCCGCCATCCTCCACTACGCCGCCGGCCGCTGGAGCCGCGCGCCGATCACGCTCCCCAGCGCACTGGGCCGCCAGAGCGGGGTCCTGACGAGCATCGCCATGGTCTCGCCCACGGAGGGCTGGGCCGTCGGCCACACGGTGCTGGGGCACGCGCCGGGCACCGAAGTGGACGGCTGGACGACCGGCATCCTGCTGCATAGTGTGGGGGGCACGTGGCGCGATGCCAACGCCGCCGGCGCTCCCTGGGACGCGCTCAATCGCGCGGGTGGTTATCAGTTGCTCAGCGTTGTGCTGGACCACGCCGGCGCTCCCTGGATTATCGGCACCGACGCGGCCGGCGCGGCGCTGATGCTGCGCGCGGGGACCGCGGGGTGGCTGCGTGTGACCGATCCAGCGCTCACGGGCATAACGCCCACCGCCGCGAGCGCTGACCCCGCCGGCGGCCTCTGGCTCGCCGGGGTAGATAATGGGAATGGGGCGGGGTCTGGCTTTGAAGGTAACGCGCCTGGCGTCGTGCTTCACTTCGATGGCCGCGCATGGACGCGCCAGCCGCGGCCCGATCCGCGCCTGCGCATCACCGGCATCTCCCCCACCGCCGCCGGGACGGTCTGGGCCGTGGGCACGCTGCCCGCCGCTGCAACGTCGAGCGGTGCCGCGGCGGGACATCCAGGCGCGGCGGTCGTCCTCCGCGGCGACGGCGGCACGTGGACAGTGGCGGCGCGTTTCACTGGACCTCACGGCGCACCCAACTACGGGCTCGCCGGCGTCGCGCTCGCCCAGGACGGCTCCGGCTGGGCCGTGGGCACGGGCGGCGCGCTCGTCCACCTGGCCGGCGGGCGCTGGGTGCTCGTCCCCGGCCCCGCCAACCTGAACCTGCTGTGCGTCGCCCTGGTTTCGCCAGGGGAGGGCTGGGCCGTCGGCGGGGACGGCGTCATCCTGCGCGAGACGGGGGGCATGTGGCGCCGGTACGGCCAGTAGCGCGCGGTAGTGGTTGTGGCCATGCCGCGCCCGTCGCCGAGAAATGTCGAACGGCAAAACGTCGAACGGCACCCGCGGGGAGCGGGTGCCGTGACCCATGCATCAAGCACACATTGCGCCCAGCGCCATGTACGCCTGGGCCGCGGCGCGAGCGGCCACTGGAGTGTCCCGTCCGCGCCGCGCACCAAGATGTTCGGGAATGATCGCTACGACGCGGATCGCAACGTGATGGTGGATGAGTGCGGGACGCCCGCTCAAGCCGCGAGCGGCGCGCCCGTCCCGGAACCGATCGGCCCCGGAGTTCGTGTGTACCACCTGTGTGGGACCAACGAAGGGCTGGGATGAACCGGCGCTAGGCGTTGCGCGGGGGACGCTGCCGGCTGGCGGCGCCACCCTTGCGGCCAGCGGCGCGCGCTTCCTCGCTGGTCCACTCGTGCGCGGTGCCCTGCACATGGGCGGCACGGCCACCCTTGCTGGCGATCTCACGCTGCTTGTCACGGTCCATCGACGCGAAGCCGCGCCCCCGGCCCTTCCGCTCGCTTGCCATGATGTCCTCCTGTCGGGTTACCGACTTCTGTGGGACCAGGGCCGCATCGCCCCAGCCCGTCAGGCTCTAGGGAGCCCGCCACCACGTCTCGCCCCTGCCCGTCCGCCACCGTGGACGCCGTGATCGCGCCGTTGG
>JANWHL010000060.1 GCA_025450405.1 Ktedonobacterales bacterium | reverse complement strand
TCCGGCGTGCGCAACACGCGCAGCGCGCCCAGCAGTCGGCTGAGATCCACCCCGCCATACGGCACATTGCAGGCGCGCGCGTCGCGCGGGAGGTAGTCCAGCTTGTCCACGTCCAGCGGTCCGCTCAACAGACGCACCAGCAGCGCATCCAGCCCCGCGAGCCCCATCCCGCGCGGCGGATCGACCAGGTCGGCCACGCGGCCGGGGTCCAGTTCGAAGCGCTCCAGCGCCGCCGCGACCGCGCCGCCCTCGATCAACTGGCGCCCCACGCGTTCATGCGGCTCGATGGGATAGCCCAGTTCTTCGATCGCGTGCGAGAACGGATAGTGCCCCAGGTCGTGCAGCAGGGCCGCGGCGAGGAGCGTGCGCAGGTCGGTCAGCCCCACGCCTTCCAGGCCGTCGCCACCGCGCCGCGCCAGCAGCGCGCGCACCGCCCGCAACGCCAGATAATAGACGCCCAGACTGTGCTCGAACCGTGTGTGGGTCGCGCCGGGCCAGACCCGATACACGAAACCCAGTTGTTTGACACCCTGCAGCCGGATGAACTCTGGTGTGTCGATCAGCGCCAGCTCCACATCGCCGAGCGGCACCAGATCGTAGAGACTGTCGCGGATCGACGTGCGCGGCGCCACATCCGGCAGATCCCACGCGCCGTCAGCCGCCCAGAGCGAGGCGGCCGCCGAGTGGCGCGCGGGTCGGCGCCGCGCGGCACCCGAGGGCGTGGTGACGGTGGAAGCGGCCTCGCCGCCGGGTGGTGGTGTGGTTGGGCTGGTCATCGCGAGCATTGTATGTCCGGGGCCGCCGCGCCGTCCACTGGTTGTCCAGCGGCACGCTCGCGCGTCCCCTCACCCATTCCGCCCGTGCCCGCCCGCATCGGCGGCCGCGACACGGCGGCACATTCCCGCCCCTCCCCATACAGCGGCTCATTGCCTCCCCATCGCAATGGGGAGGGGCCGGGGGAGAGGTCCGTCCTACCCCGCGGCGCTCAGCTCATTGCGCACGCCCAGCACCCCCGGCACATGCCAGACATCCTGCTCGGCGGAGAGGCGATGACGCGTGGTGGGCACGGTGCCGAGCAACGTGACCATGCCATCGCGCACGCTGACCCGTACCCCGCCCATGAGCGGCGAGATGGCCGGGTTGGCGTCCAGCACGGCCCAGATCCCCGCCAGCAGGTCGGCGTCGGGCCGCAGGACGAGACTGTGGGCCACCTGCGACGCGCTGGCATCCAGGATGAGTCGTGCCTCACCGCCCAGCGGCGGGAACGCGCCCTCGGTCTTCTCCACGTTGGTCGCCCACGCCGGCGGCAACAGCATGGTCTGTCCCGCCACGGGAAGCAGCGGCCACAGCGGCGCCGTCGGCCACGTGGCCTCGGCCTCCACGTCGCCGCGCACCCGCACGACGAGCCCAACCGCCAGACCCGTGCCGCGGTCCACCACAACACCCATGAGCTTGCCAACCGCGCCGCTCGCGCACCAGACGCGCATCCCCCGGCGCAGCTCCAGTGCGTCGGGCGTGGGGGTGGGCGGCTGCGTCGTATTCAGCGCCAGGGTGCGCACACCACGCGCGAACGGGCGCGCCGGCCGCAGCCGGCACCAAATTTCGCCGGCGCGGGCGCGCAGCCGCGCCTCGGCCAATACGCCGGAGGGGCCACCCGCGCCACTGCGCGATCGCCCGGGCAGCGTCCGTACATCCCCCAGCGACACGCGTGCTCCAAAGCGCAGCACCTGGCGCGTGGGCAGCTCGCCGCCAACAGTTCGCTCACTGAACATGCGGCCCGTCTCGGGGCCGCCTGGCTTGGTCATCACCACGATCTCCCTCCGCCGCGCCCCGCCTCCGCCACGATCCACGCGCTCCGATCGCGAACCCACATCGCGTCACCCTGGTGTTGCGGGCCTATCGCGCAAGTTCCGCACCCTTGCGCGGGGCACCGCGCATGTGGAAACACTTCGCGCCGCGCACGCAGGGGTGGGTTGTCCAGTGCGTCCGTCGCGGGCCAGCAACCTTCCCCGCGCGCCGGCGCTTCGCGCGTCACGCGCCGTCCGACCAGGGACCCAACCAAACTCTGGGGGCCGCTGGCGTCCGCGGCCGTCATCCCATCCATCGCGTGTTCGCGTGGCATCGTGCGCCATTGGGCGCATTCACGGCGTTTGTGCCGTCATTCAGCAGGACGGATGGAGCGGTGGTTGGGGTCACGATCCCGCGCGGATGGCCCGTTCGGTGGACGCTCACCGCCCGATACGCTCTATAATGTTCAGGAATGCCAGGCATGTATCGGCGGCATCATACGGTCGAGGAGGCATCCATGGATATCAAGGTCTTGTTGGCGATCATCGCGTGTGTCTTTGCGATCCCAGTCGGCCTGGTTCTGGCCGCGCTGCTGGCGCCGCGCCGCTCGCGCATCTTCTCGCTGCTCGGCGCGATCATCGGGGCCGTGGTCACGGCCGCCGGCGTCTGGTACTATGTGCGGACCCAGAGCGTCGAAGGCCTCTCCTACGCTCTGGGCGCGTTCCTCGCCTGCGCCATCGGCGCGGTCACCGGCGGCCTCCTCGTCGATTTCCTCTTCTCGCTTGGGGATCGCCGCCCGACCACCATGTCACCCCTCGACCTCTGATCCCGCCCGCTGAACACGCTCAGCCGCGTGCGCCGCTGACCACGCCGCCGCTGACCACGCCGGCGCCGACCACGCGGCGCCCTCAGTCCTCCCGGTGATAGCGCTCCAGGTCGCGCAGTTCATCGTCGGTCAGGCGCGCGCGCACCACACCGTCCTCCACCGCCGCAATGGCCGCGGCTGGGATCACCACCAGACCCTCCAGCGCCCCGCGCCGCACCACCAGCGCGCGCAGCCGCGTCCCCGCGTCGTCCAGCAGCAGGTCTTCAACCGTCCCAACGCGTTCGTGAGGGTCCACACGCCAGACCGCCGCGTCCTTGTCGATCGCCCCTGCCGTCGCGGGCTCGTCCCGCGTGAACGTGGTGGGAGGCAGATAGGGCGCGGCACCCAGCCCGAAGGCGGCGGCGCCGTAGTTGATCAGCTCACCGCGTTCAAAAGTCGCGTCGCCACTGTCATCCGCTTTGCTGTCACCCGCGTTGGCGGTCGGGTCCACCGCGCTGAACTGGTCATGCTCGAAGAGTGGCAGCGCCTCGAAAGCCGCTTTGTCGCAGGTGAGCGACACTCCAGCGTGCTCCGCCGTGGCCACGCGCTCCAGCGCCACCACTCGCTCGCGGGGGCGGCTCCAGCCCCCCGGCGCCAGCAGATTCCCCGACGCGACCAGTCCGGGATCGACGACGATCCCCAGCACGGCGTCGGTGGCCCCATCCACGATGACACGAGCGAGGGTGCCGACATGGTGCCCGTCGGCGGAGGCGACCGGTGATCCGATGCGGAAATCTCGCAGCATAGTGCGCCTGACGCTCCTCTACCCTCCAGAACGCCCCCGCCTGAGGCCGCCAGGCGGGGGCTCGTGCTTGCCTCGTGGATGAGCTCCGGTGCCCGCCAGGCCAGCGCCTGAACGCGGCCAGAGCGAGAATCGTGGTCCGCTAGCGCTTGCGCTTCCGCGCGCGTTGCTGCAGCGCCCGCACCCGGTCATACGATTCGTCGCTGTCGTTGGCCGTCACCGTTCGTGCCGGGGTGGCGGGGCGGCGGACTGTCGTGCCCTTGGCCGTGCTCGTGGACGCGCTCACAGCGGTGGCCGCGCGCTTCTGTGCGGTCTTGCCCCGGCCAAGCGTGGTCGTGGTAGGCGGCGGCGCGTTCCGCCTGGCGGCCTGCGAGGCGCCGAAATTGCGCGGCATGACGTTGAAGTGGTACAGGCCCCAGACCAGAGTGATCAGCAACAGGATGTAGATGAGTGCGTACCACGTCATGGTGCCCACCAGCGGCCAGGTGGTCGGGAAGAGCGTCTGGACGTGCTTCTGGAGATACTGATGAAAGAACTGATTGTCGGCGAACACCACCCCGTATTGGATGACGATCGACCCGACCACATAGGCCAGCAGGCCGCGCATCATCTTCATCATATCGCCGCGCTGCGCCCCGCGCTGGCGCACACGCTGATCGTCGGCCGCCGCGTCGGCGGCGTTCCCGGTCGTCTTGCCCGCGCCGCGGGTGACATCGGTCGTCCGCGGGGAGGTATCCACCATCCGGCGGGGCGGAAACAACACCCCGCGCGCCCGCTCCACGATTCCCGAGAGCGCCGCTCCGGACCGCCCCAGATCATCTCTAGTCGTGCCGGTAATCGGACGCTCCTGCACCTTGGCCATGATCGATCCATACTCCCGTGCTGGCCGTGCCGGCGCCCGGCGGCGGCAAACTCACTCTCGATCTCAGTATACCCCGCATGGGTAGGTCACGCCAGCGCGTAGGGGGTCTGGCGGATGAGCAAGCGGCCGCGGGGAGCCGTTCGCCGCCCGGCCCGCCGTCTCCGCGCAAATAACAGTGGCCCGGCCGACGCGAGTCGCGTCCGCCGGGCCGCTCACGTCGCGGCGGGATCCCGCCGCGACGTCCTATCTGACCACGCCTACTTCTTCTTGCCGCCGTGGTGATGCTTGATCGCCACCGCCTCGGACAGTTCTTTGCCCGGGCGGAACTTCACGCGATGGCGCTCTGGCACCTCAATCTTCGCGCGTGTCTGCGGATTGACGCCCATGCGCTTCGCGGTCGTGGTCACCGAGAAGGCGCCGAAGCCGACGAGGCGCACCTCATCGCCCGCCTCGAGGGACTCCTTGATCGTCTCCAACGTCGCGTTGACGAGGTCCGTGGTTTCCTTGGCGCTCTTGCCGGCCTTCGTGGCGATGCGGCGAATGAGCTCCTGCTTGCCGAGGTTCGCCATGCTCTGTTGCTCCTCACTCATGATCCAGCGGACCCACATGAGGCCTCGCTGAGTGCCGGGTTGCCGCGCGGCGGATCTCCGGATCCACCGCCCTGAACCCCGCCGGCGACCGGGGTCGCGGCTCCATTCCCGGAACCGCCATGCGCGAGTATAGCACGCGCCTGGCCTGGCAACAAGCGGCCTCGCGCGGCCCAGGCGTGGAGCGGGTTCGCGAAAATGGCGAATCTGGTATCAATCGCCCAGGCCCAAAACCTAGTATTAGAGCGGACTCACGAATCATCGCCAGTGCGCTTGCTGAACTCTACCACTCATCGCCCGCGGCCAGGAGAGATAGTACCAAATTCCTATCCAGCCCAGCCTTGGAGCGGAGCCGCGTCAGGCGAGCACCCTGCCCAACGGCCGCTCCACGTCGGCATCGCGCCGTTACATTCTGCCCGCGGGTGGAGTGGAATCCGCGGCGGGCGAACGATCGCGAAAGCGCCCCGCGATCCCCCGCCTCAGCGTTCGAACGCGCGGAGAAAGACCGGATACGCGGCGCCCACCGCGCGCGCCGTCTCCGCCGGCAGTGGCAGGAACGTGCCCGCCGCTTCCGCCACCACGCCACCCGGCTCGTCTCTCGGCTCGTCGGCCAGCCGGATCTCGCCTGCCGCCACCAGTGCCCGCGTCCGCGCCGACACAAGCCGCGCGCCGATCCGCAGCGGACGCCCCACTGGCGCCGCGCGGCGATAGCGGACCTCCAGTCGCGCGGTCATCAGCCAGCGCCCCGCCGTCACCGAGAAGCGCTCCAGCGCTTCATCCAACAGCGTCGCCAGCACACCTCCGTGCACCACACCTGGAAAGCCCTGGTAGCGCTCGTCCGGCGTGAACAGCGCGACGATTTCCTCGCCCTCCCGGTGAAACACCAGACCCAGGCTGTGCGGGTTGCGCGCCCCACAGGCATAGCACAGCTGGTAATCGCTCCGGTCGTTCAAGCGCACGTCCGCCTCGGTCGCATCCGCCTCGTCCCCGGCGCGCTCGTCGTGATCGTCGTGAGCCGTCCCACTCATAACTCGCTCACTCCTCTACCCGCGCATCCGTCTGAATGTCAGGCCCGCCTCGGCCCGTCCTGCAGCTCCCCTCCCCGTCGCGACAGGGAGGGACCTGCCCCGTCCCCGACTCATTTTAGCAGCGGAGGGCAAGTCGCCAACCAGCCAGAGGTTGCGCGGAAAGGCACCGGGACGGCCAGCCAACGCGGGCCGTGGCGGGCGAGCGGATGCGCCGCCGGCAGCCGGCCTTTGGCCAGGTAGCGGGCCGAGCGACCCTCGACGCTGGGCGTTGTCGCCGGGCTGGTGTCGCCCAGGGCTTCGGCTAAGGCTTTGGCCACCAGAGGGCGGTCTTGCGCTGTTCGCCTACCCGTGGCCGCATTCTTGCGGCGATGGCACGCGCCCGCGTGGCACCCGGCCTGGCGCCATCCGGCCCGGCGCCCTGCGCGCCATCCGCCGCGCACTCCGCGGTGTACCAAAAGTCGTAGCGCTACCTGATGAAGTGCTGTTCCCACACTCCCGCATCGTCACGCCCATGGCACACGCCCACGGTAAAAGGAGTCGGCGCCTATGCGACAGGCCATCCATGTCACCGTCAACGGGGCCGAGCACGGCTATGAGGTCGAGCCTCGCCTCCTGCTCGTCCATTTCCTCCGCGACGTCCTGGGGCTCACCGGCACCCACATCGGCTGTGATACCGGCCAGTGCGGCGCCTGCACCGTCCTCTTGGACGGGCGGGCGGTCAAAAGCTGCATGGTGCTGGCTGTCCAGGCCGATGGCGCCAAGATCTCCACGGTGGAGGGGCTCGCCACCAAGGGCGAGTTGCACCCCATCCAGCAGGCGTTCTGGGAGAAGCACGGGCTGCAGTGCGGCTTCTGCACGCCGGGCGTCATGATGGCCACCGTGTGCCTGCTCGCCGACAATCCCACGCCCACCGACGAGCAGATTCGCGAGCAGCTCGAGGGCAACCTCTGCCGCTGCACCGGCTATCAGAACATCGTGGCCGCCGTGCGGACGGCCGGCGAGCGGATGCGCGCGAGCGCCGCCGCCCCAGCCGGCGTGCCGGCACAGGCGCGCGCCGAGTAGGCGCGGGAGGAGAACCGATCATGGCCGTTACACGGCTTTTTGGCAGCTCGGTCAAACGGCGCGAGGACCCGCGCCTGATCACCGGGCGTGCCATGTATACCGACGACGTGAAACTTCCCGGCATGGCCTATATGGCCATCCTGCGCAGTCCCTACGCCCACGCGCGCATCACCCGGCTCGATACCAGCCGCGCCAGCAAACAGCCTGGCGTCCTTGCCGTCTACACCGGCAAGGACATCGATGGCAAGCTCAACCCAATGCCGTGCGCCTGGCTGCCGAAGGATTCAGACCTCAAGGTGCCACCGTATCGGGCTTTGGCTCTGGATACCGTGCGCTTCACCGGTGACGGTGTGGCGGCCGTGGTGGCCACCAGTGCCTACATCGCCCACGACGCCCTCGACCTGATCGATGTGGACTACGAGCAATTGCCCGTCGTCACCGAACAGACCGCCGCCGTGGCCGCGGGCGCACCCCAATTGCACGAGGATGCGCCCGGAAACCAGGCCATGCACTGGCGTCTGGGCGGTGGCGATGTCGACTCCGCCTTCCGCGACGCGGAGGTCGTCGTCCGCCAGCGCATCGTCCAGCAGCGCCTCGTCCCGAATGCCATGGAGACGCGCGGCACCGTCGCGCAGTGGGACCCCGGCATGGGCGAGCTAACCATGTACAACACGTCCCAGAATCCCCACATCGCCCGCTTCATTTCCTCGGTCGTCACCGGAATCCCCGAGAACAAGATCCGCGTGATTGCCCGTGACGTTGGCGGTGGTTTCGGCAGCAAGATTCCCGTCTACCCCGGCGACATGCTGACCGCCTTCGCCGCGCGCGAGCTCGATCGCCCGGTCAAATGGGTGGAGACACGCCGCGAGAATTTCGTGGCGACCATCCACGGCCGCGACCATGTGCAAGAGGTGGAACTGGCCGCGCGCAAAGATGGCACGGTCACGGGCCTGCGCGTCAAAGCCTGGGCGAACCTGGGTGCCTACCTCTCGATGGCGGCCCCCGGTGTCCCCACCTGGCTCTTCGGCACCATGGTCACTGGCTGCTACACGATCCCGAATTTCGCGGTCGACGTCTTTGGCGTCTTCACCAATACCACGCCAGTCGATGCCTATCGCGGAGCCGGCCGGCCCGAGGCGGCCTTCCTGATCGAGCGGATGATGGACCTGCTGGCGGTCGAGCTCAAGATGGACCCCGTCGACTTGCGCCGCAAGAACTTCATCTCCAAGGATGCCTTCCCCTACACCGCCGCGTCGACCCTGCAATACGACAGCGGCGACTACGACATGACGCTCGACAAGGCCCTGGAAGCCGTGGATTACAAAGCCCTCCGCCGCGAGCAGGAGGAAGGCCGCAAGCAAGGGCGCTACCTGGGGATCGGGCTCTCCACCTACGTGGAAGTCTGCGGCCTGGGGCCGTCCGCCGCCGCCGGGGCCATGGGCTTCCAGGGCGGCCTCTGGGAGCCGGCCACCGTTCGGGTGCTGGCGACCGGCAAGGCCCTGGTCTACACCGGCACCAATCCCCATGGCCAGGGCGAGGAGACCACCTTCGCCCAGATCGTCGGTGAGGAGCTGGGTCTCCCGATCGAGGACATCGAGGTCATTCACGGCGACACCGCCCAGATCTCCATGGGCTGGGGCACCTACGGCAGCCGCACCACCGCCGTCGGCGGCAGCGCCATTATCCTCGCGGCCCGCAAGGTGCGCGACAAGGCGTCCAAGCTGGCGGCCCACCTGCTGGAGGCCGCGCCGGAGGACATCGTCTTCGACCAGGGTCGCTTCTCGGTGAAGGGCAGCCCGGCGCGCGCCAAGACGATCCAGGACATCGCCCTGATGGCCAATGTCGCCTGGGACATGCCTGAAGGCATGGCTCCCGGCCTCGAAGAGAGCCACTTCTACGATCCCGTCAACTTCACCTTCCCCTTTG
Source organism: Ktedonobacterales bacterium (assembly GCA_025450405.1). GTDB lineage: Bacteria > Chloroflexota > Ktedonobacteria > Ktedonobacterales > JADMIN01 > JANWHL01. Next base: position 4,789 of record JANWHL010000060.1, on the reverse strand, counting down.
GCGCCCACATCTGCGTCGTCGACGTGGACGCCGACACCGGCGAGGTCCACATCCGCCGCTATGTGGCGGTGGATGACTGTGGCTTGGTCATCAACCCGATGATCGTGGACGGCCAGGTCCATGGCGGCGTGGCCCAGGGCATCGGCCAGGCGCTCTACGAGGGCGCCATCTATGACGAAGGCGGCCAGCTCATTACCGGCAGCATGATGGACTACACGGTGCCCAATTCCACGCAGATCCCGACCATCGAGACGATCCGCACAGAGACGCCCAGCCCGGTCAACCCGCTCGGCCTGAAGGGCGTCGGTGAGACCGGCACCATCGCCTCCACCGAGGCGGTGGTCAACGCCGTGGCCGACGCGCTCGCACCCTTCGGGATCCACCACCTCGAGATGCCGATGACCCCCGAACGCGTGTGGCGAACCATCGAGGACGCCAAGCGCCAGAGCGGCACGACGCCCGCGACCCCAGGGAGGTAAACGCCATGTATCCGGCGGAATTCGACTACCACGCCCCCACGGCGCTGGCCGACGCGCTCCATCTGCTCCAGGGACACGACGGCACGGTCAAGGTGCTGGCGGGCGGGCAGAGCCTGCTCCCCCTTATGAAGCTCCGGCTGGCCGACGCGAGCACGCTCGTGGACATCGGGCGGATCGCCGAGCTTCGCGGCATCCGCGAAGACGGCGACGCGGTCGTCATCGGCGCCACCACCACCTATCGCGACATCCTCGACTCCGCCGTGGTTGGGCGGCGGGTGCCACTCCTCGTCGACACCGTGCGCCAGATCGGCGATATGCAGGTACGGTCGCGCGGCACCATCGGCGGAAGCCTGGCCCACGCCGACCCGGGGGGTGACCTGCCCGCCACCATCCTGGCCGTCGATGCCCAGATGACCGCCGCGGGCTCCGGTGGCACCCGCACGATTGCGGCGCGCGATTTCTTCACCGGCATGCTGACCACCTCGCTCAACGAGGGCGAAGTCCTCACCTCGGTCCGGCTTCCCGCGCTGGACCAGGCGCGGACCGGCTCGGCGTATCTCAAGCATCGCCACCCCGCCAGCGGCTACGCCGTGGTGGGCGTCGCGGCCATCGTGCGGTTGGCGGCGGATGGCACCTGCCAGGAAGCGCGCGTCGGCGTCACCGGCGCGGGCTCCCAGGCCATGCGGGCGGGCGGCGTCGAAAGCGCGCTTCAGGGCAAAGCACTCGATGACGCCACGCTGGCCGATGCGGCCAGCCATGCCGCCGAAGGTCTGGATCTGCTCTCGGATCCCTACGCCTCGGCGGAGTTTCGTGGGCATTTGGCCCAGGTGCTCACGCGGCGCGCGCTCGCGGCGGCCGTCGCGAGGGCGCGCGGAGGTCCGGGCGCGTAGGGCGACCCACGGGTCGCCGCTGACCGGGGGGCCGGCCTTTGTCTGGGCCGGCCCCTCGACGCGTCCTGGGCCTCCCGGCGTGAGCGGCCGTCCCCTGGCCTACCCCTCCCCGGTTCGCGTGGGCGGACCGGTATAATACGTGAATGGGCGCCCGCGTGCTCTTGTGGCGGCTTCGAGCACCCACCACGCGACCCGCGCCCCGCAATGGCGGCGCGTCGTAGGCCCGCGTTCCGCCGCTGGGGCTTCGCTGTGGCCAGTGACACTCTGCCGGGCCGCGCACGGGCGCCACCAAACCAACGCCATAGCCGCGACAAGCACGAGGAAGGATAACGGCCGCATGCGGGAACAGGAAAGCACGGCGCCGGCTGTGCCAGATGAACGGGTCTTCGCCGAGCGGGACCGCATCGATCGGCTCAGCCGGATCCGCGAGCTGATCTTTGGCTCGCTCGACGGCCTGCTGGTGCCTCTGGGCGTGGTGAGCGGCGTCGCCGGGGGCACCGGCAATCCGCGCGCGGTCATCGTGGCTGGCGTGGCCGAAGCATTCGCTGGCGCGCTCTCGATGGGTGCTGGCGAGTTCATTTCGGCCCGCGCCGCCGCCCAGGTCCATCGCACCGAGATCCGTAAAGAGTTGGACGAGATCCGCGATCAGCCCGAGTTCGAGCGGCGCGAGATGGCGCTGCTGCTGGAACGCGAGGGCCTGAGCGAGGCCGACGCCACCCAGGTGGCCGACACGCTCAACCGCTATCCGATGGCCTTCCACAAGACCATGGTCGAGAAAGAGCTTGGCCTCCGCTTGGACGTCGAGACAGTGAAGACCCCCGAGGCCCTCACCATGGGCGGCTCCTACATCGTTGGCTCGATCTTCCCGCTGATCGCCTACTTCTTTCTCCCCGTGGATCGGGCGTTTCCCATTTCGCTGATCCTCACCGTGCTGGCGCTGGTCATTGTCGGCTACATCAAGGGGCGGCTGGCCAGCCTGAACCTCATTGTGAGCATCCTGGAGGTGGTCGTGGTGGGCGGTGTGTCCGCCGCTGGCGGGTATCTGCTGGGCACGCTTGTCCCTCACCTGTTGGGTTTTTAGTTGGATAAAGTCTAAAGATGTCCGTGCCAGGAGTGTACGCGCATGACCATTGGAGCGAACTCGACGAGCGATTCACCGGTGCTGGCCGCGGGCGGCGCGCCCGCGCCGGGAACAACGAGCGGCAGCCGCGGCGACGTCGTCGACGTCCTGCGCGAGCGCGGGCTCATCAACCAAATCACCGAGACCGGTCTGGCCGAGGCCGCCGCCGCTCGGCAGCTCTTCGTCTACTGCGGCTTCGATCCCACCGCGCCGAGCCTCCACCTGGGCAACCTGGTACCCGTGATGGCGCTCGCGCATTTCCAGCGCCACGGCCACCGGCCGATCGTGCTCATCGGCGGCGGCACCGGCATGATTGGTGACCCGAGCGGAAAGTCCGCCGAGCGCGTATTGCTCTCCACCGAAGCCGTCCAGGCGAACGCCGCCGTGCTCCGGCGCCAGCTCGCGCCGCTGCTCGCCTTCGAGGGTCCGAACGCCGCGATCATGCTTGACAACGCGACCTGGCTGGAACCGATGTCGCTGATCGCCTTCCTGCGTGACATCGGCAAACATTTCACCGTCAACGCGATGCTGGCCAAAGAGTCGGTCAAGCTGCGCCTGGAAAGTCGCGACCAGGGGATCTCGTTCACCGAGTTCAGCTACATGGTCCTCCAGGCGACCGATTTTCTGCGCCTCTTCGAGGACCAGGCCTGCACCGTGCAGGTGGGCGGCAGCGACCAATGGGGAAACATCACCGCTGGCGTGGACCTCATCCGCCGCACCCACGACGCGGCCGCGCATGGGCTGACCACGCCACTGCTGACCACCGCCAGCGGCGCGAAGTTTGGCAAGAGCGAGAAGGGCGCCATCTTCCTCGATCCCACCCTCACCACGCCCTACGAGATGTATCAGTACTGGATCAACGTGGATGACCGCGACGTGGCCACCCTGCTGCGTATCTTCACGTTCCTGCCAGTGGACGAAATCGCCGAACTGGAGCGGCGCCAGACCGCCGATCCAGCGGCCCGCCCGGCGCAGCGAGCGCTGGCCCTCGCGGTGACCGGCCTGATTCACGGCGAGACGACGGCCCACGCGGTCGAGACCGCCTCGCGCGTGATCTTCGGCGGTAGTGTGGAAGACCTCACGCCCGACGTGCTGCCCCACCTCGCCGCCGCCGTTCCCACCACCCAGCTTCCGCGCGCCCACCTGAAGGCCGGTCTCCCCATCCTGGAGACGCTCGTAACGAGCGGCCTGGCGCGCTCCAAAGGTGCCGCCCGCACCCTGGTGACCCAGGGCGGCCTCTACGTGAACGACCAGCGCTGGTCAGACCCGGATGGCACGCTCACCACGGAGAACACTCTCTTCGACCAGGCCATCCTGCTGCGCTCTGGCAAGCGCACCTACCATCTGCTACTGGCCGAGGGGTGATAGTCGAACCGGGCCAAACCCCGGCCCAGAAACGCGAACGGCCAGGGTACACTGTGTACCCTGGCCCTCGGCGCGTGCACGTGAATTCGTCATGCGTCCGCGCGCACCGGCCCAACGCCGGTTTGGCGGGAACTTACCAGCCGCGCGAGCCACCGCGATCGGAGCGATCGGAGCGATCGCCATAGCCGCCACGGCCAGCGCTGTCGCGGTAACCACCCTGATCCCGGTAGCCACCATTGTCACGGTAGCCGCCCTGGTCCCGGTAGCCGCCATTGTCACGGTAGCCGCCCTGGTCCCGAGAGCCACCCTGGTCCCGGTAGCCACCGTTGTCGCGGTAGCCACCTTGATCCCGGTAGCCGCCGCGGTCACGAGAGCCACCGCCACCACCGTAGCCACCACCGCCGTAGCCGCCACCACCATAGCGCGAGCCAGCGGATCGCTCGGTGCGCGGCTGCGCCTCATTCACGCGAATCGTGCGGTTGCCGACCATCGTGCCGTTCAGTCCAGCAATCGCGTTGTGGGCGGCCGTATCGTCCGCCATCTGCACAAAGCCAAAACCCTTGCTGCGACCGGTCTCGCGGTCGATCACGACCGCCGCCTCTTGCACCTCACCAAATACGCCAAACAGTTCCACCAACTGCTGATCATCAGTCGTGTAGGGCAGATTCCCTACGTAGATGCGGGTTGCCATCCAGGCCCCGTCCTCCAAACTCTCACTCGCCAGGGCCCGCGGGCCCCGGCCCCAAAACTCCACATACCGACAGCCAAAACCAAACCGTGCGCCGCGCCCCAATCTCACGGGGTCCCAATATCGCGGAGGGGAGGCCCTGCCACCGGCGACCAACCACTGGAGGATACGCGGCGTTCCGCGCCTTCAACTCCGCGCATAGTATACCACTTGGGGGTATCGTCCATCCATGTCCGCTGTCCCACCC
>JANWHL010000059.1 GCA_025450405.1 Ktedonobacterales bacterium | reverse complement strand
TGCGGCAGCGCGAATGGGAGGAAGGCCTCTCGCCGCGGTCGCCCAGTGGTCTCCGGTAACGAAGCCGTCGCGGTGGCGGCATGGTCTCGAGTGTCCATTGTGTCTCCTGACCGCTATCTCCTGAGTGCGTCGTCCTGTTCGCGATCGCGTATCTCGCGCTTGGATGGGGAGCGCGGATCTTCCCATCAGGGGTGATCCGCGGTGACCACCGGGCGCGGGGGGCCGGACGCGGGGGGCGACTCCGACGCGCGAGGAACTGGCGCGCCAAGCAGCGCGCCGATGCGTTCATCGAGTGCCCCCGCGAGCGCGTCGCGATCGAACCGCGCGCGCACAAATGCCCGCCCGCGTTCGCCGAGGGCGCGCGCCATCTCGGGGTGGGCCCGCAGGTTGAGGACAGCCTGCGCGAGCGCGTCCGCGTTCTCTGGCTCCACATGCACGGCGGCGCCTGCCTCGCGCTCGATCAGCTCCTGCGCTTCGCCATTGACGGCCAGCAGAATCGGCCGCGCGCACGACATCGCCTCGTAGGTCTTGGATGGCAGGGCCCCCTCGAAGAGCGGCACGTTGCGCAACGACACCAGGCTCGCGTCGGCCGCCGAGATAATCGCCGGCATGCGCGCGTGCGGCTGAGCGTCCAGAAACGTGACGTTGTCCAGACCGCGGCGCGCCGCCTCGGCCATCAGGTCAGGTTTGGCCGCTCCGTCTCCAATCAATACGAACCGGATATCCGACTCGTGGCGCAGCGTCGTGGCCGCGTCGAGCACGGTGCCCAGGCCGTGCGCCAGGCCCATTGTTCCCGCATAGAGCACCGTGTATCGCTCGTCCCAACCGAGCTCGGCGCGGCACTCGTCCCGTGGCAAGGGGCGGAAGCGGTTCGTATCCACACCGTTGGGCAGCAGAAAGACCCGATCCTGTGACAGACCCCGGCCTACTAGCGCCCCACGGATCCCGGCGGTCACCGCCCACACCGCCCCCGCGTGCCGGTATGTGGACCACTCGAGTCGCTCGGCCAGACCGATCAGCAGCCGGTTGCGCAGCATCCCGAGTTGCACGGCCGACTCCGGCCAGATATCGGCGACGGTGAAGATATACGGGCAGCGGTGGCGCCATGCCAGATAGCGCCCGGCGTACGCGTCAAAGAGCGGCGGCGACTCGACGATGATCACGTTCGGCCGCCCAATCGCGCGGCCCGCCACGAACGGCGCGAGTAACCCGAATGAGAGCTGGGCGATGATCCGGCTGAGGAACCCGCGGTTCGGCCGGATATAGCTCCACACGCGCACGACCGACACGCCGTCAATCTCTTCGCGGCGCCGCTGGCCATGGTAATAATCCGGCGGGACCACGCCAGATGGGTAGTTCGGCAATGTGGTGAGCACCGTCACCTGGTGGCCGCGACGGGCCAAGCGGGTGGCGGTCTCACTGATGCGGGTTTGTGGGGCACCAACCTCGGGGGGATAATACGGACTGATGAAGAGGATGTGTGCCATGCGGCGGACCTTATGTGTGTGGGAAGGAGCCCGGTGGCCAGGCGCGTGGCGTGCCGTCTGGCTACCTTGCGCTTCTTGTTTAAAGACGCTTCGGGATGATGGACGTAACAATGAACGGGACCCGCGCCAGCTCGCGCTTAGGCGCGCCGTCGCGCCACTGGCACCTGTTGCGTGGCAAGCGCCAGGTCGCTCAGTCCCAGGTTGGCCGGCGCCAGCACGGCTCGAACAAGCCGATCGGCATCGTGGCGGACCAGATGATCGCCGTGGATGGCAAGGAGTTGGTCAACGACCACCTCGGGCACCAGACGCCGCACCTCCTCAACGTCGGCTTCCACGGGGCGTTGGCACTTGGCGGCATAGAGGCCCAGCAGGGGCTCAGGGAACGAGCCGTCGTGCAAGATGACACGGTCCACCCGGTCGCCCAGGTACTGATGGATCTCCTTGACGAAGTCGGAGGCCCGGAACCCATCCGTCTCGCCGCGCTTCGTCATCAGATTGCACACATACACTTTCTGGGCCTCGGATGCGTGGATGGCCTCCGCCACGCCGTGCACGAGCAGATTGGGGAGGATGCTCGTATAGAGGTCACCCGGACCGATCACCAGGATGTCCGCCCGTCGTATCGCACGGATCGCCTCATCGCAAGCCGGTGTCTCTTCCTCCAGAAACAGCCTGCGAATCGCCGGCAGCGCCTCGTCCGAGCTGTCGCGCTCGCCGCGCGTATCAATATTGGTTTCGCCACGGACGATTCGGTCATCGGTGAGTTCAGCGCAGAGGGTCGCGTGCGAGAGCGTAACCGGCAACACCCGGCCAGCCGTGTCCAACAGCTCTTGCGCGTCGGCGATGGCGTGCAGCAGGTTATCGTCATTGATGCTCTGCAGGGCCGAGATGATCAGATTGCCCAGGCTGTGGCCGCCGACTCCCGCCTGCTCCGCCACCCGCTGTACCAGCGACTCGTCAGGCGCCTCTCCCGCCGCCGCGGCGGCGGGAAGGGCCACGTCTGGCGCGGACGCGTCCGGACTCCGGTGGCCGTTGCCCTTGCGGAACCGGAAATTGAACACGTCGCGCCAGAGCACGCCCTTGCGCGAGAGCGCCACCAGCGCCTGCCGCAGATCGCCAAAGGGGAGCTGGCCGAACTCGTCCATGAGGCGTCGCGAGCTGCCACCGCTGTCGGCCATGGTCACGATGGCCGTGATCGCGCAGGGATAGCGCTTCAAGGTAGACAGCAATGCGAACGGCCCTGTCCCGCCCCCAATCGTCACGACCCGCTTGTCCAACACCTGGAGCAGCGCGTGATAGTCCTGGTCGCGATCCCGTACCGGTTCTCGGTCGCGGTCCATCTCGTCCTCCTCAGCCCACACCGCCAGCCGTCATCAGCCGCTACCTGGCACGCCATAGCGGCGCGCCCACGAACATACCCGGAACACGCGCTACACGGTTGGTGACCACACATCAAGCGCACGGGCGATGCGCTCAGCCGCGTCGCCGTCGCCGAATGGATTGCGCGCGGGTGCTGGCGGCACCGGGCGCCGGAAAGCCGCGAGGATGGCATCCGGCCGGCTTCCTACCAGAACGTTCCAGCCCGCCTCGACTGTCTCGGGCCACTCCGTCTCCTCGCGCAGCGTAATACACGGGACGCCGAGCAGGAACGCCTCCTTCTGCACCCCGCCCGAGTCCGTCGCCACCCGGTAAGCCGCTTGCTCCAGCGCGAGCATATCCTGATGGCCAATCGGATCGACCAAACGCACCTGCCCGCCCCACGCGATGCCATACTGTTCCGTCAGCTTGCGCGTGCGCGGATGCACGGGGAAGACCACGGACATACCGAGTTCGCCAAGTGTCGCGGCGATGCGGCGCATGGCCTCGGGGTCGTCCGTGTTCGCCGGGCGATGGATCGTCACCAAGACGAACTCGCCCGGCGTAATGCCCAACGACTTGAACATCCGCTCGGCACGGCCCGGCAGCGCGGGCCGCACCTGGCGCAGCACGTCGTACATGACGTCGCCAACGACCTCCACGCCCTCCGTGATCCCCTCCGCCGCCAGGTGGCGCCGGGCCGTCTCGGTCGGGCAGAACAGCCGACCCGAAACCTGATCCGCTACGATGCGATTGATCTCCTCCGGCATGGTCCGGTTGAAGCTGCGCAGCCCCGCTTCCACGTGGGCGACCGCGATATGCAGCTTAATGGCCGCCAGTGCCCCGGCCAATGTCGAATTGGTGTCGCCAAAGACGATCACCGCATCTGGCCGCTCGCGCAGCAGCACGTCCTCGATTCCGGCCAGCATGCGCCCCGTTTGCTCGCCGTGCGGACCCGACCCGATCTCGAGGTTGTAGTCTGGCTCGGGAATCTCCAGCTCGTCGAAAAACGCCGACGACATGCGGTCGTCGTAGTGCTGGCCCGTGTGGACGATCACCTCCTGGTGCCGCCGCCGCAGAGCGCGGCTGACCGGCGCCAGCTTGATGAACTGGGGACGCGCCCCAACTATAGACACAAATTTCATGCGCGGCTCACCTTACCGCGCGCCGTCCCCGGCGCGCCGCCCGTCGCCAATATACAAATACCGCATGCCCGCCGCTTCGACCGCCGCCGCGGCCGCGCTGTCCAGACCGCGACGCCCATCCAGCACCACGCGGCACTCCGCGAACGGTGTGAAGTCGAACGTCTGATATGCGGAGTGGGCCGCCTGGACCACGATTGCCGCGATCTCGCCGGCCAACTCCGGGCGGAAGGGCGTGTACCCCAGCGCCGTGATCTCACGATCATCGTAGAGCGGGTCATGCGCGTAGACAGTGGCGCCGCGCCTTTCCAGCGCCGTTCTCAGCAGCCGCGCCGTGGAGAAGGCGTGCTCCTTGACATCGCCGCGATACGCGATGCCCATGAGCAGCACAGCCCGGCCGGCGAGTGGACCGATCTCCGACTCGACCCGGTCGGCGGCGTATTCCGCCATCCCGTCATTGATCGCGCGCGACCGCCGCGGCAGAGTGAGTCCGTCGGCCCCGGCGCCACGCATGAGGAAGTACGGATAGACGGGGATACAGTGTCCCCCGACGCCCGCCCCGGCGGTGTGGATGTGCGAATACGGCTGCGTATTGGCCGCGGCGACCGCCGACGTCAGGTCCAGCCCATGCTCGTCGGCGAAGCGGGCGTACTCGTTCGCCAGGGCGATGTTGACGTCTCGATACGTTGTCTCGATCAGCTTCACGAACTCGGCGTCGTCGGTGCTCGCCATGGTCATGACTGGCGCGCCCAGCACGGAACGATAGAACGCCTCGGCCGCGGCCGTGCTCTCCTTGTTGATCCCGCCAACGACCTTTGGGTACGTCCGCAGATCGCGCTCGATGTGGCCCGACGAGACACGTTCCGGACTGTACGCCAGGAGGAAGTCCTCACCCGCCGTGAGCCCAGACGCCTCTTCCAGGGCCTTGCGCAGACGACTAGAGGTGGTACCGACGGGCAGCGTGGTCTCATAGATGACCAGCTTGCCCGGCCCCAGACCCGCGCCGATGGCGGCGCTGGCCGCGTCCATCGCGCGGAAGTCCACCTCGTGGGCGTCGCTGACCATCACCGGCACGATGACGACAATCACTCGCGCCTCGCGGACAGCCTGGGCAGTGTCGCCGGTAGCGCGCAGGCGCCCAGTCGAAACGGCCGCCGCCACTTCCTCGTCCAGCCCCGGCTCCTCCTGGACGTGCGAGCGGCCCGCGTTGATACCCCTCACGACCTGCGGGCTGATGTCGCAGCCGATGACACCGCGGCCATGGCGAATGTATTGCGCGGCGAGGGGAAGGCCGATCTTGCCGAGGCCCACAACGGCGATGGTAGCGGTCTTGTCCGCGAACTCGGCTATGGCCGGACGGGTGCGCTGCACCTGATTACCTCCCCAGTCTTGGTCGCCTCGATAAACTGGTGAGCCAGCCGAAGCACGGCGAGACCATCCTCGCCCGTCACCGTCGGCGGCCTGTCATCCCCCAGCGCGGCTATGAGATCCTCGTACTCCAGGCGCAGCGGCTCCGCCTTCTGCACCTTGAGGCGAGTCATGGTTCCCTCGCTCACTCCGCTGATCGAGCGCAGGGCGTCCCAGTTGGTTGGCGAGTAGTCATTCTCGAAGAAGTACAGGTCCTGCGTCAGGTAGTTGACCTGATACATTCCTCGATCGCCCGTGACCGTCAACTCGCGGACCTTGGTCGGCGTGAGCCAATTGACATCGAGCATGCCCACGGCCCCACTTGCGAAGCGGACGAGGCCGAGAAGCAGGTCCTCGTGCGTCTCGTGGACACGCTGCTGCGTCTCAGCATACACCCGCTCCACTTCGGAGCCGGTCAGATAGCGCATGGCGTCGAGGTCGTGGGTCGCCAGATCGAGCGTGACACCCACATCGCGTATGCGCGGCGGGAACGGACCCAGGCGGCGCGCGTGGAGATAGTAGATCCTCCCCAGATCGCCGTTACTGAGCTGCTTCTTCAAGGCCAGAACGGCCGGATTGAACCGCTCTACATGCCCGACCGCCAGCTTGACTCCGCGCTGGCGCGCGAGGTCAATCAGGGCTTGTCCCTCCGCGATGGTCGAAGCGATCGGCTTCTCCACCAGCACGTTCACGCCGGCATCCAGCGCGAACGCTGCCACTTCGTGGTGCAGGTGCGTGGGCACCACCACGACCACGAGATCCGGATGGGCTTCTTCGATCAGCTTGCGATAATCCACGTAGCCCGGGACGTTGAACCGGTCCACCGCACGCGCAAGGATCGCCTCCTGGCTTTCCGCCACCCCCACGAGCCGCGCGCGGTCCTCGCCGATGTCGCGCACCACCCGGAGGTGGTTGCTCCCCATGGCGCCGGCGCCAACCACACCAATTTTTAGCGGCATAGCGCGATCACCTCGCGGGCCACCGTAGCCAGATCGTCGTCGCTCAGCGCCGGATGGACCGGGAGCGAGATGACACGCCGCGCGGCGGCCTCGGACACGGGCAGCGCCATGTCGAATCCCTGCTCCTGGTAATAGGGCTGCTTGTGAATCGGAATCGGGTAGTGCACCGCACTACCCACCCCCCGCTCACGCAGGGCCTGAATGAAGCCGTCGCGATCGCCGTCCACCTGGATCGTGTACTGGTGATACACATGCCGATGCCCCGGCCGCACGACCGGCGTTCGCACGTGGCCGGCGAGGCGCTCGGTGAGGATCGCGGCGTTGGCGATGCGCTGCTTGGTGAAGCGCTCCAGCTTCTTCAGCTGGACCACGCCGATGGCGGCCTGGATATCCGTCATGCGGTAGTTATAGCCCAGCGCCACGTGCTGATACCGTTCGCGCTGCCCATGGCTGCGCCACAGCCGCACCTGGTCCGCGACGGCGGGATCGTTGGTGGTGACCACGCCCCCCTCGCCGGTAGTGACGTTCTTCGTAGGATAGAACGAGAAGCAGCCCGTGCCGAAGCCGCCTACTGGCTTGCCATCAACGGCGGCCGCGTGCGCCTGACAGGCATCCTCGATGAGGATGAGGCCGTGCTTCTGACACAGCGGCACCAGGTGCCCAAGGTCCGCGGGATTGCCATAAAGGTGGACCGGCATAATAGCCTTGGTGCGCGGCGTGATGGCCGCCTCAACCGCCGCTGGATCGATGTTGCAGGTGTCGGGCTCGATATCGACGAAAACGGGGGTAGCGCCGACCAGCTTAATGGTATTCGCCGTGGCGGCGAAACTGAACGGAGTCGTGATGACCTCGTCGCCCGCGCCGATGCCATGGGCCAGCAGCGCCAGATGCAGCGCCGCGGTGCCCGATGAGACCGCGATGGCCTCCTTCACCTGGCAGATCTCGGCGAATGCCGTCTCGAACGCCGCCGTTTGCTCTCCTTGGGCCAGTTGGCCCGTGGTCAGCACCTTCATGACGGCCTCTTGCTCCTCGGCGCCGATCATTGGGCGCGCGATAGGAATCATCTGCTGGATCATCCGTTCCTCCTCCTCACCGAGCCGCCACCGCGAACGCGTACCGTTGCTGGCAGACCTCGCACTGGCCCGTGACCTCTGAGGGCGATTCCGTCACCCCCGTCAAACGCCGGCCACAGGCGCAGACATAGCCATGAAGCTGGGCGGGATTCCCATATACCAGGCCGTGGTCGGGCACCGACCGTGTGACCACCGAGCCAGCGCCCACGAGCGCGAAGCGTCCGATCGTCACATTCGGCGTGATAATCGAGCCGGCGCCGATGGAGGCGCCATATCGTACCACCACCGGCCCGACGATCCAGTCATCCGCGGCCTTTAACGCGCCATCTGGCGTGATCGCCCGCGGCAGCTCGTCATTGCAAAAGCAGACGTGCGGACCGACGAAAACACCATCTTCGATGGTCACTCCGTGGTAGACGGAGACGTTGTTTTGGATCTTCACACGGTCGCCAATGACGACATCGAAGTCGACATAGGCGTTCTTCCCAACAATACACTCCGACCCGATACGCACACCCTCGCGCACCTGCGCGCCGTGCCAGATCCGGGTGGCCTCGCCAATCCGCGCGGCGGGACTCACCTCGGCCGTCGGGTGGATAAAGGTCTGCGCCACTAGCATGCTCCCACGTGGTCAAACTGGGCTGATCAATCGGCTTCAGTATCTCATCTCTGTCAATGCGGACCGAGCGAGCGCTTAAGCCGTCGGGGCCGCCCCGCGCCGGACCCAGCCGGATGATCCCGCGCGTCACTATTTGTCGCGTCCGTCGCGCGCGGGCCGCTCCACTGCGGACTCGCGCGGCCACGCCTACGCGATCTTCATCGCGGTGGGGCCCGCGACGCGAATAGATTGTCAGGCCCCATGTTGAGGGTAGGCGCACAACCACTTCGCATTATGGAAGCCGCTAAAAAGTACCATTGTGGCCGCCGCCCGCGCTCACGTTGGCCGAGACTTCGCAGTGACCCGCACGCCCAGTGTCCGTACTCTGTCGGGGCCGTTCCCTCCGGACTTCACACGCCGCGGGAATGCCCGGCCCTGCCAGCAACCGCGGGAAATCGCCCCGCGATATCACCAGTCACGCAATCAAGAATCAGGCCGCGGTCAGGGCGAAGATGGCATCAGGTCGCGATGCTCGAAAGCCTCATCATCGTCCGTGAATCGCGCCACATTCCGAAGCGCCTCCAAATCCGCGGCATATGTCACGCGGAGAGTGGACACGCGCCCGCTTGAGGTGCTAGGCTACGGTCCGCGGAACGGCGCGGCGCCCTTGCCGCGTCGACGCCGGTCATCATCGGATGATACAAAAGGAGACGCAGGCATGGCCATGGATCCTAATCAGGGAGCCGGCGGTGGCTACTCCCCACCCCCCGATGGCCCTGGCGGCTACCCTCCTCCTGGTGCGTATCCACCTCCGCCGGGATATGGTCCCCCTCCCGGCTACGCGCCACCTCCCGGCGGCGCCCCTCCGGGCTATCCGCCTCCGTCCGGCTATCCGCCTCCGTCCGGCTATCCGCCCCCCTATGGCGCGCCCTATGGCCAGGGGGCGGCACCGCGTGGCCTGGGCGGCCTCTTCGAGAAATGGCGGCGCGTCGTCACCCAGCCTGGCGCGGCGTCGTTCGCTCGCGAGCTGGAGACGGCCAACTGGAGCGACATCTGGCTCAGCATCATCGGCCTTGGCGTGCTGACGGCCATTACCGGCTTTATTAGCGGCATCGAAGGCGCCGGCATTGCCGCGACCTATCGGAACGCCTTCTCGAACCTCCCGGCGGGCCAGCGCCAGGCGTTCGATCAGATGACCCGATTCACGCCGGCGCTGTCCTTCGGCAGCATCATTAGCGTCCCGATCGGCTTTTTCATCGGTGTTGGCATCTTGTTCGTCATCGCCAAGATCTTCGGAGGCACCGGCTCGTTCCTCCAGCAGGCCTATGCCTTTGCCCTCTTCGCCGTCCCGATCAATGCCGCGTCGGCGATTCTGGGCATTATCCCTTTCCTCGGCGGACTGGCGAGCCTGGCACTCGGCATATACGGCATCTTCCTGGCGGTGTTCGCCGTCTCGGCCAGCCAGCGCCTGACGACTGGCAAGTCAGCGGCGGTCGTACTCCTGCCCATCGCCATCGTGTTCCTGCTGCTCTGCGCCGGCATCATACTCT
>JANWHL010000058.1 GCA_025450405.1 Ktedonobacterales bacterium | reverse complement strand
GGCCCAGGCGGAGAGGGTATGAGAGCGCGCCCACGCGGCGCCGGGCGCGGCAGCGCACAGCAGGGTGGGGCACGACGCCGAGCGGGAGACATCAGGCGGGAGACAGCGAGCGGGAGGTTGAGGATGAGCGCGAGGACGGACGCGGGCACGGTGATACGGACGGGGCGCCGCGACGGGTGGCGGGGCTGGGCCGCCGCGCCCGTGGCACTGGCGCTGCTGGCGACGGCGATCGTCGTGGCGAGCTGCGCTCCGGCCCGCGGGGCAGCGGGCGCGGGCTCCGCGCGCCGGGACGGCCATGGCGGGCTGGTGCGTCTGGGCCCGGTCGCGGCTGAGGCGTCGCTGACCATCTCGCTGGTGCTTGCCGGCCAGGCGGCGGACACTCTCGGCCAGACGGTCGCGGCGATTGGAGACCCGGCCTCACCGGAGTACCATCATTATCTCACCCCCGATCAGTACACCCAGCGCTTCGGCGCGCCGCCCGCTGCGGTGGCGCGCGCTGAGTCCGTGCTGCGCGCCGGCGGCCTCGCGATCCTCGGCACCTCGCCCGACGGCCTGCTCGTCCGGGCGCGAGGCCAGGCCCGCCACGTGGAGCGGCTCTTCGGCGTGACCATCGCCGTGTATCGCGCCGCCAACGGCCAGACCTTCTATGCCGCGGGCACGGCGGCGCACATTCCCGCCGCCCTCACTGGGGCGGTGATTGGCGTGCTCGGCCTGGAGTCGCTGAGCGTCGCGCATCCCGTCGTGGCGCGCCTGCCCGCCGCCCTCCAACTGGGCGACGGCTATACCCCGGCGGAGCTGTCCCAGGCCTACGACGTCGCGCCACTCACCCAGGCCGGGCTGGATGGGGCCAACCAGGCGGTGGCGTTCGCCGAGATCGACACGTTCCGGCAATCCGATATCGATACGTTTAACAACGCCTTCAATCTGACCTCGCCGCCGGTCCAGGTCGTCCAGGTTGGCGGGGGCGCGGCCGCCGCGGACCACGTCAGCGAGACCACGCTCGACATCGAAGTCGTGCACGCCGTCGCGCCCAAAGCTCAGCTCATCGCCTATGAGGGCGGCAGCGACCTGCAGAGCCTCGCGCAGCTCTTCAACCGGATCGTCACCGATCATCGCGCGCACATCATCAGCATCAGCCTGGGCCTCTGCGAGCGGTTCGTCATGGACGCCACCCAGGCGCCTGGCAACATTCAGGACGCGTTCGATCTCTCGGGCCGGGCCTTCTTCCAATCACTGGACAGCACGTTCCAGGAGGCCGACGCCCTGGGGGTCAGCGTGCTCGTCTCCAGCGGCGACACCGGCGCCTACGGCTGTAATCAACTGGACCCATCCAACCACGCGCTCTCGCCATCGGCGCCGGCCACCAGCCCCTATGTGACCGCCGTGGGCGGGACCGCGCTCTTCACCAGCGCTGGTGGCGGCTATGACCACGAGGCCGGCTGGGAAGGTGCCCTGGAGGGCGCGGGCGGCGGCGGGGGGGTGAGTCAGGTGTACCAGCGCCCGAGCTGGCAGACGGGCCCCGGCGTCAACAATCAGTTCAGCAACGGGATGCGCCAGGTGCCCGACATCTCCGCGGATGCTGATCCCCTCACTGGCTACGCGATCTACGACTCCACCGCGAACTGCTCGGGCCAGGATTGCTGGGGCGTCGTCGGCGGCACCAGCGCCTCCGCCCCACTCTGGGCCGGCCTGGTCGCGCTGGCCAATCAACGCGCCGGTGCCCAGGGCAAGGGCCCGGTGGGCTTCCTCAACCCGCTACTCTATCGCCTGGGGAGCGCCGCCAACGCTCCGTATCATGATGTCGTCGCCGGCGGCAATCTCTATTTCCCCGCGACACCCGGCTGGGATTTCAGCACCGGGTGGGGCACGCCCGACGCGAACGCCGTCGTGCCCATGCTGGCGGCCGGGCACTGAGGGGAGCCGAGCGCTGAATAATAGCCAACGCCGATGAAGGATTCCAGTTTGGGGCAGCCGTGCGTCCACCGGACGCCCCCACGATGGGGAAGCGCTTGGCCGAGTTGGGTATAAGGCTGGCACGGCGGTGACCAGACGGGAATCGCGCGCACCGCTTGCCGCTCTCGGCCGATTGGTGTATACTGGCGCGGTCCGATGAGCTTGAGAGGTCCGTCGCACTGCCATGCCGACCCTCTCCGGGCGTACAACCTCCGCGGAAATACAACCGTACGCCTCTACAGCGCCCGCGCGCGGCGGGCGGAAACGGAGCGACGCATGCATTGCGACCACTGTGGGCGCGAGACGCCGCCGGGGCACCACTGCGCCTACTGCGGGGCTGACCTGACGGCCCAAACCCACCACGACCCGCGGGACCGGCGCCACGTCTACGCCGCCAATCCGCATGAGCACGTCTATCATCCTGGCATCGTCTCCACGTTTTTCCCACATCTCAGCCCCCCGCGCACCCACCAGGTGCGCTGGCTCCTTCTGGGCGGCACGATCGTCATTTTCTTGCTCGCGCTCGCGCGGTTCGTCCCGGTGGCCATCGTGCTGGCGGCGCTGTTCGTCCCGATCCTCTACCTGATCTATTTCTATGATGTCCAGATCTACGAGAACGAGCCTCTGCGCATCCTGGCGGGGTCATTCGTCCTCGGTGGGGCGCTGGGCGCGGGCCTGAGCCTCGTCAGCTACCGCTCGACGGTGGGCCTCTCGCTCCCTGGCTTTGGCCCGTCGCCCCAGGCTATCCTCCAGGTGGGCGTCTGGCTGCCACTCCTGGGACAGGTGCTGATGCTGGTCGGGCCGGTGCTGCTCTTCCTCACACGCCGGCGCTTCGACCACGTACTGGACGGCCTGGCCTTTGGCGTCGCCTCGGGCCTGGGCTTCGCCGCCGCGCAGAGCATCGTCTATTCCTGGCTGCTGATCGTCGGCCCATTCCAGCAGCAAGGCGCGGGCACGTCGTGGGCGTTGCCCGCCATTCGCACGACCATCCTCGTGCCGCTGGTGGACGCCGCGACGACGGGACTGGTCTGCGCGGCCCTCTGGCTGCGCCGCGATCCCCAGCCGCCACGGCGCGCGCTGGGCTGGCTGGCTTCGCTGCCGGTGGCGCTGCTGGTGGCCGCCCTGGGGCAAGTGGTGCCCAATCTCGGCAGCACCCTCTGGGGGGGCCAGATCGTCGATCTGCTCTGGTACGGTGGCACGCTGCTGGTCTTGCTGCTGATCGTTCGCCACGTGCTCCATGTGGGCCTCGTCGAAAAAGCGCGCGCGCTGGGCCACGAGGCGACGCTCACCTGCCCCCATTGCGGCCACGAAGTGCCGGACGTGCCTTTCTGCCCGCACTGCGGTCTGGCCATGCACGCGACCCCCAAGCGCGGCCGGCGCGCCGCGGCCACCTCCGCCGGAAAGGAGCAGGGCTGATGCGCCGCTGGACGTTCAGACGCGGACTCATCCTGGCAATTCTTGGCTTGTCCTTCATGGCCTGTACGACGACGACTATCCCCGTTGGCCCAGTGGTGCCCGGCTCCACGCCCACACCCTGCACGGTGCACTGCCCGCCGCCCGCGCGCGCACCCGTCACCGGCCATCCCTTTCAGAACAAGCGCTTCACCTTGCGCTATTACGATCCCTTCACCGTCGTCAAGCACGACGACAACAGTGTGGTGCTCGGCTATGTCAACCAGGACACGGGCAACACGTTTGAAGTGACCTTCGTCGGCGAGGACGTGCCCTCCGGCACGAGCGCGCAGCAGCTGCTGACGGCCGCCGAGAAGAACCTCGACACCAGCCAGCTCTCCGGCGTTCAGGACCTCGGACCGATCTACGGCGCCGAAGTAGGCTATGTCGCGGGCGCGGGTGATATCATCGCCGGCACTGAGGACCTACCCAACGCGCCGAGCTCGCCGGTGGTCCTCGAATTGATGGCCAGCACCCACGGTGGCACGGGCATCCTCTTCCTGGCGGCGAGCACCATCAATCCCAACACGCGAAACCCCGGCGCGCTCATCCGCGCCGCCAACTCGCACTACGATCTCTTCGTGAACAGCGTGGCCTGGTAGCATCCGATGAAATCAGGAGGGCCCATGAACGGGCGATTTGCGCGTGGACGGGGCGGTCCGCGCTGGATGTTGCCGGCGGCGCTGGCGCTGGCGCTGACCGCGAGCCTGCTGGCGGGCTGTGTGCCCGCCGCGCGGCAGGCCGCGCCGGCGCGCGCGCGCCAATCTGGCAAGACGGCCGTGACCAAGCCGACCCACGCGATCACGCGGCTTGGGCCGGCGGATCCGGGCCGCGAGCTGGACATCACCATCGTGCTGGCGGGCCAGGCGCCTGGCCAGCTCGACCAGACGCTGGCGGCCATCAACAACCCGGCCTCGCCGGAGTACCATCACTATCTCACCCCCGATCAGTACACCCAGCGCTTCGGCGCGCCGCCCGCCGCGGTGGCCCAGGTGGCGCGGACGCTCCAGGCGGCTGGCCTGTCCATCACCCAGAGCTCGTCGGACGGCCTGTTGCTGCGCGCCCGCGGCACGGTGGCGCGGATCGACGCTCTCTTCGGCGTGACAATCGCCAACTTCCGGTCGAGCGACGGCACCGCGTTCTACGCCGCCACCTCCGCGCCGCGGCTGCCCACGGCGCTGCGCGGTGTCGTCGCCGGGGTCCTCGGCCTGGATAACCAGCGGGTGATGGTGCCCCGGCAACACGCGCGCCAGGCGCAGGCGGGCGGCCAGGAGGGCTTCACGCCAGCGGACCTGGCGAGCGCCTATGATCTGAGCGCGCTTCACCAGGGCGGGCTCGATGGCTCCGGCCAGACCATCGCCCTGGCGGAGATCGACACCTTCAAACAGGCCGACATCGATACATACGACGCCGCGTACAACATCACGGCCGACCCGGTCCAGACGCAGGACGTGGATGGCGGCGCCGGCACGCCTGGGGATGTGAGCGAGACGACCCTCGACATCGAGGTCATCCACGCGATCGCGCCCAAAGCCCACATCATCGCCTACGAGGGAGCCGCCACCCTGCAGGGTTTCGTGGACCTGTTCAATCAGGCCGTCAGCGCGCACAACGCCCAGGTGCTCAGCATCAGCCTGGGCGTCTGTGAGCAGTTGATCCTGCATCCTGATCAGGCGCCGTCGGACGTCCAGGGCTTCTTCGACGAGCCCGGACCAGGCTACTTCGCGGCCCTGGATACCGTGTTCAAGCAGGCAGACGCGCAGGGCATGAGCATCCTCGCCTCCAGTGGCGACACGGGCGCGTACGACTGCTCGCACATCGATCCGTCTGACCACACGGTCTCGACGACCTCGCCGGCGTCCAGCCCGTACATCACGGCGGTGGGCGGGACGGCGCTCTTCCTCAACGACGACGGCACTTACAGTCACGAATCCGGCTGGGAGGATCCGCTGGAGGGCGCGGGCGGAGGCGGAGGACTGAGCGCGTACTACCACCGGCCAACCTGGCAAACGGGCCCCGGCACATCCAGCCAGTACAGCAACGGGATGCGTGAGGTGCCGGATGTATCGGCCAACGCCGATGCTCTCACCGGCTACGCAATCTATGACTCGAGCAGCGCCGGGCAAGACAACGGCTGTGACCCCACGAGCAACGGCCCAGACGGCTGCTGGACGGTGATTGGGGGCACCAGCGCGGCGGCACCGCTGTGGGCGTCGATCACGCTGCTGGGCGACCAGGCCGCGCAGCAGAAGAAGCTGCCCCCGCTGGGCTTCCTCAACCCGGCGCTTTACCGGGTGGGAGGCGCCGCCGCGAGCCCTGGGCCGTACCACGATGTGACGACTGGCGGCAATCTGCTCTATCCCGCCACCAATGGCTACGATCTCAGCACGGGCTGGGGCACCCCTGACGGCCGCATCCTCATTCCGGAGCTGCTGGCCCCGCCGACCGCCAACACACAATCGGGCGGCTAATCCCGATCGCCGGGGCCGCTGGGACCCCAGAATTCCCACCGGAGGGGCGTGCGCCACGCACGCCCCTCCGGCGCGTCGCGTCGTGGCGCGCGGCGTGCCGGTATGGGGGAGACGGAGGTCCTCACCCCCCAACCCCCTCGCCCCGCGGGGCGAGGGGGAGCCATAGGGCAGCGCGCGACGAGGCGAGGCAAGAGGGGGGAGCCACGCCGACGCGGCACCGCGGAACGTGCATGAGCAATCCGGGCGAGGGGCCGGCGGACGCGAAGTCCACGGACGTGGTCGATGCGGACATGGTCGATGCGGAGATGGCCGACAAAGTCCGCCGGCGTGGTCGATACGGAGATGGTATCATGCGCCCGACGATCCGGTAGGACGCCGGGCCCGCGCCAAGCGCGCATGGCAGGCACATAGAAGGAGCGGATGCCGATGGGGACCGACGGCCACGACGCCCTGACACAGCCGATCGCTGGCGGCGGGGCGGCTCAGCGCCGCGAGGGCGCGCGCCCCTGGCCGGGACTCGAACCGGCCGTCCCAGGACGAGGTCTGTCCGGGCGTGAGCCGGTCGGGCCGGCAACGGGTGGCTTGACCCTCGCCCCCGCGGCGCCACGACGCGCGCGGCTGCCCGGCGGCTGCCTGGGCGCGAACCTGCTTGTCGCCCTTGGTGTGGTCCTCGGGATCCTGGTCGCGCTCGGCTGGATGGCGTTCGCCGCCCCACGGGTGGCACCGGTGGCGGTGGGATCGACATCGGGCGGCGCCAGCGTCACCGTGGACGACGCCTTTCTGAGCGCCGCGATGCGCACGGGACTCTCTGGTGCGCAACTGCCGATCGCGGTGAGCGACACGCGCGCCCATTGTCTCGCGGGCGACCGCATCACCGTGGCCAGTACGGCGGGAGTCGGTCCGCTGGCCGCGCCGTTGACTATCACCGTGCAGCCGGTGGCCCAGCGTGGCCAGCTTGCCATGCATGTGCTGAGCGCCAGCGTGGGTTCGGTGCCGCTGCCCACCGACGCTGACGCGGCGCTCGAAGGCGCCATCAACGCCCAGCTAGCGGCGACGATCGGTCGTATCCTGCCCGGCACCGACTATGTCGTCCGCGGGGTGCGGACCGCGCCGGGCCAGCTCATTTTGGTCCTGGGGCCACGTGGTTAAATGCCATAGCGGCGGGCCGCCAGTGATGCGGGTGAAAATGGGCGCGGCCACGGGCGTACGGGGTGGAGTCGTAACGGTAGGCGGATCGTGGCGCGAGGATGCGGAATCGACATTCCATGTGTAAGTCCGTGCGCGGTGGGGGTTGCGGCCAGGAGCGGGTGGGGTGGGGAAGCAAGGCATCCACTTTGGAGACGCCCCGACGATACGGAAGCGATCAGCCGAATTGGGTGTCAACCGCTTCGGGGCACACGGAACTGGGGAGCGCAATGATGCGCTCCCCAGCTTGTTCGTGTGACATGCCGATGCCGCGGGCGCAAAATGGAGGGCGCGCGGCCGCCGCCAGGTCGGCCCCTACCGAACGTCTCGATAGGGGAACTTGTTCGCCTTGTCCCAGTACGTCGACTCGTTCGCCTCGATCATGAACTTGTGGAGCAGCACCACATCAGCATCGGGGATGCGTTCGGTGGGCTGCAAGCACAGCCGCATGGTCGGGCGCCCGCCTTCGATCACCTGGACATAGCCGCGCGTGCGCGGCACCCGGTAGGTGCGATTGCGGTCCGAGGGACTCGGCACGTCAATGTAGCCCAGCCAGGTGAGCTGGCGGAACTCGTCCGAGGACAGCATCTCGCGCAGCAGCAGGGTGGCCCGCCGCTCCGCCGGCAGCCAAGCGCGCACGTGCGGCTGGACCAACAGCCAGATCATCGGCGAGGCCGCCAGCACGATGACGAACCAGACCACCACGGTCAACGCGATGGTCGCCGCCTGCTTTGGATCCGCGGCCGGAGCCTTGCCGAGGTGGGCGATGATTTCGGCCAGCACCGCGCTCACCCCCCGACCACGCGGGGCACCAGCAGGATCTGCTCGGCCGTCCGGTCGAACTCCGAAATGCGCTGGGCCGGTTTGCCGGTCTCTACCTTGAAGGCCGTGGCGCCACGAGCGCGCTCCTCCGAGAAGATCCGCTCCGCCTCGCGGACCGCCGCCAACGCCTCGGGATCGCCGACCTCCACCCGCGCGCGGTCCCACTGAATGCGATCATCGCCGCGCCGGGACATGATGCGAAGCATGGCCACGGGTTCACCCTCCTGAACTGGCCCAGACACACGCCCTGTTTTTCGCGCCGCCAGAGCCCCGCGCCATCGCGGGATCGGCCAGGGCGTTCCTGACGTGCTCTCGCTCGCATGATCTGGACCACGGCAGAGCCAAGACGCGTCCCGACCCGCGCCAATCGGCGCGGGTCGGGAGAGGAGCCGGACACATGCGCTAAGCCCGCGGCTTTGGCACCGCGGACTGAACGCCGCGGCGCCGAGGGTCAACGCGATCCGGCCAGCAGATCGCCCGCTACATTGGCCAACTCCGTGGCCTCGCGCTGACCATCCAGGCTGGCCCGGCCCAGCTCGTCCGTCGCGTTCAGGGCGGTCGCCAGGTCGGCCAGAATGCGCTGTTGGCGCAGGCTCCAGTCGTTGGCCAGCACGCGGGCGCGCCGCAGCGCGTCCAGCGACGGCACCATCGGGTCCGGCTGGACCACACTCGCCGGCCCACCTGGCCCGTAGGCTCCCGCCCCGTAGCCACCTGGTCCGTAGCCGCCGGGTCCGTAGCCGCCGGACGCCCCGTAACCGCCCAAGCCGCCCACCGCGCTCGCCTGGGCTGGAAGCGGCGGAATCCCACTGGCGCCGGGCTCGAAGAGTGCCTGGGCGACCTCCTCCGTCTCCAGCTGCAGGAGCTCCGCCGTGGCCTCGATCGGCGGCAGCACCGCCTCCTGGCGTTGCGCCGCTTCGTCCTGGCGTCGCGCCACGGCCACCAGCCGCCGCGCCGCCTGGCGATAGCGCTCACGCAGCCGGCGCACAGGCACAATGACCGACTGGCCCAGCACCAGGCCCAGGATCGTCGTCAGCACCACGATCCCAGCCGCCAACAGCAGCTCCACCAGCGTGAGCTGGTCGGCAACCGCGGCGGTGGCCGGAACCTCTTGCGCTTCCACCAGGTCCCACGACGCCGTGGAGAGCGGCACCAGCCAGTACTGGGTGGTGGGGCGTCCATTGCCACCGCTCCCGGTGAAATGGCGGCAGGCCGCGCAGGTAGGATCAACGGCCGCCATCGACGAGGAGCCCGCCGCCAGCGCGTTGGCGGCAACCTCTGGCAGTCCCACGATCATGGGCGTGCTGCCAGAAGGATAGCGCCCCTGGCGCCACATCGTCGTCAACTGCGTCTGCGTGGCCTTCGTGGCATTCGTGAAGACCCACCCTTGATTGCAGCTATCCGCCAGCACGACGCCATCCGCGGCCTCCACGACGAGCGTGGAGAGCTCGCTGTCCTGGCAGGATGTCGAGGATGATCCCGACCCCACCAGCGCCCAGACGGGCTGGAGCGAGAAGCGGCCCATGGCGATGCTGACGATGTGGGTGAGATCCTGGGACCGGATGGGCACCGCGAGGTAATACCAGCCGTGGTTGGATACGGGATCATAATAGATAGGCGAGGTTGTGGGGTGGCCCTGCGCCGCCCCGACGAACGCCGGGATGCCGCTATCATTGCCGCCCACGTCCTTCGCGCTGGAATCGGCAACGACCACGCCCGACGGCAAGGCCAGCTCCAGCTCCTCCGTCCCCAGCGCCTGCCCCGTGGCCGAGACCGCACCCTTGAGCGCCGGCCCCACGAGGTCCGCCGGGAGCCCATTGTCCTGTTGTAGCGCGGTCACCACCTGGAGCTGCAGGTCTAGCAGCGCCGCGAGCGCCCGCGCATGGCTCTGGGCCTGCCCACGCAAACCGTCACCACTGCGCGCCGTCAGACTCGACCGCACGACCGTCGTGGTCGTACCGGCAAAAGCTAGTGGCGGGATGAGACCGAACACCACAACTAGCGCGACGAGCGCCAGACGGAGCCGGCCCTCGTTCAGTCGCGCCGCCGCGGCCGCGCGTTCATCGGCCGCGCCCAGACGATTCGCCCCCGCCACACCCACACGCGCCGCCTGCCCGCGCCAGAACGTGACCTCGATAGCTTCGGCCTGTCCGGCGATGGCGGCGTCGCGCTGGCGCATTCTGCCGGCGGCTTGCGCCGTCACCTGCGCATCGTGCCCCAGCCGGCGCGCGATGTCGACCTGTCGGGTCAGACGGTCGCGCACCGCGATCGTCCATTGCTGCCACCAGGCATGCTCGGCCTGCGCCCGTGCCGGGTCTTCCAGCGCATAAGGTGAGCCCTGGCCCCCGCGCCCGGCCTCCGCCAGGCTGATGCCGCGTTCGATGGCCTCCGCCACGTCACTGGCCGTGCCGTGCATCTCGCGCAGGGCGGCGCGCGCCGTGGTCAGGCGGTGGCGCTGCTCCTCCGCCGTTTTGCGCTGCTCGTCCGAGATGCCCAGGAATGCGCTGGCCGTCGCGCCCAATTGCTCCACGGCGCCGCCCAGCCGCCGCGACACCCAACGCGCCGCCACCAGGCCCATGCCCAGGGCCAGCAGCAACACCACCGCCCCCAAAATCAGCGCGGCATAGGTCATCTGGTCGGCCGGCGCCGCCAGGGTCGCCTGTGGCGCGCCCAGCACGTAGACCCATGGCACCTGCTTCAGCGCCACACGCGCGTAGCGCATGTCGGAGCCACTCGTTCCGCCAAACGTGCCCGCGGAAAAGTTCGGGTCCGACGCCTGGAATGTGGCGAGGTCCAACCCAGGTATGCCGGCTGGCTGGGGCTGCTGGCCTTTGGCGGCCGGAATGTAGCGTCCGCTCGATTCCAGGACACGCACGGTAGACGCTGAGAGCGTCGAGAGGCTGGTGAATGTATAGTTATGCGTCGTGTCAATGCTCTGCGTCAGGACCAGCCCCGGAGCCTGACCAGACGAGCCCTCCACCAACATGCCGCCGGCTCCGTGGCCGTCAGCGTCCGCCTGGACCCAACCGATGATCTTCTGGAACGAGAATAGCTGCCAGAGCACACCCACCGTCCGCGGCGTGCCCCCCGCGTCCGCCACGACGACGGGCACGGTGATCTCCACGGTCTCGCGCAGGTCACTGGGTCCGGCGGGATCGTAGGTCACGCCCGCGATCGTTGGGATCGGGATCGTGGAATTCGGCACGGTAAGCAACGCGGCGGCGACGGCGGGATCCTTGGTGAGATTCAAACCAAGGTCGCCGGCCTGCCCGCCGGCGACCGCCACATGGCCGTTCACGCCGACGTAGTCCGTGCGTCCGAACGCGCCAAAGGCCCCCGCCGCGCTGTCCGAACTCAGCGCCGACCCGATGGCGGCTTGGGTAGTCGGCCCGAGCGACGGGTCACGCGCCACTACGTCGGCCACCTGGCTGCTGGAGGCCGCGAGCGAGTTGGCCAGTCCGCCCAGGTAGCTGTCGATCGTGTCCGCGGTGGCATTGGCGCGACCCGTGAGGGCGTCGTCGCCCTGGCTGATCAGGCTGGTGCGAGCCAGATTCACCGCGCCGATGCCCGTCGCCGCCAGTGGTAGCAATGCCACACCCAGCAACGCGACGATCAGCCGGTTGCGCAGGGTGAACCGACGCCGCGCCGAGCGCAGGCGTCGCGAGCGTCGCGGTTTGGCCGCGCTGGGCGCGGGCCCGGCGGTGGGCGCCTCCGCCACTGGGCGGGCGGGATCGATACGGTAGGCGCCCTTGGGTAGGGCGGAGCGCCGGCGCATGCTCATAGGCGGAAACCGCGAGCGCGTCTCCCCGCAGGTGAGGATGGACGCCCCGCTCCTCCTCTCGTCGCCAATACCTGATACCACATCGGGGTGCATCGTGGCGGTTTCCAGGCGGCTGAAGACGCGGCTGGAAGCCTCCGGCTACGAAGGCCACCGGCGTGGCCTCCGCGGAAATGGTACGAAACCGCGGAACGCGCCGCCCAGCGCGAGCCGTTCGGCCTGGCGGGCGGAGCGCGGGTTGGGAACGCGCACGAACCCGTGGTCAATCCGTGCTCAATGCGTGGTCAACCAGTTTGCCGGGCCGGCGTCCGTGCCCAGGAGCGGTGCGGCGGAGCGGCGACATGACTGGGAATCCAGTGTACTCGATCCACCGAATCACGTCAATCAGTCTGCCAGAGCCGTCGGCCCACTTCCCATGTTTCAATGGCGCAACGACTCAAGCCCCTGGTTCAGCGTCGCGCTGGTGAGCTGCCCGGTGACCATGGCGGTCACCACGCCGTGCCCATCGATGAACACCGTGGCGGGCAGGCCCGGCAACCCGTAGGGGGCGGCCGTGGCCATCGTGCCGTCGGGCCCGCACGGGTAGGTAATATGAAAGTGTTGGAGAAAGGCCAGCGCGTCGGCGCGCGGAGAGTCATACGCCACGCCGACAAAGGCGACACCGACGCCTCGTTGGCCGCGCGCGGCTGCCACAAGCAGGGGCGCCTCTAGCTGACAAGGCGCGCACCACGTTGCCCAGAAGTTCACCACCACCGGATGGCCCCGGAGCGCGCCGAGATGGATGGTCTGTCCGGCCGCGCCATTCCAGAGGGGAATGGTGAAGTCGGGGGCCAGGTGCCCAACGAGGGGTCCCGGACGCGCCGTGCGCGCCGTGCTGGCCGTCCGCTGCGCGCCGGCCAGCCGCGCCACCAGCAACGCCACGAGCGCGATCAGCACCGCCCCCGCCACCATCGCCTGGACCATGCGCCAGCGCGGCCCACCACGCGACCGCCCGGCCGCCGGTGGCGGCGTTCCACCGCCAGGAGTCCCAGGTGCCGGCGTTTGCTCGCCGTCGGGATTTGGTGTTTCCCCGCCGGACGGCACGCCGAGGTCACTCAACCGCTCCATGCGCGCACCCTCCGCCAGGCGCCGGACGCGGAGCGCCAACCGCAATGTTCACACCGCGGGCACGCACATTAGCATGGCTCGGCAACATGGCTCGGCCGTGGTGCGGAGCGCTACGCCGCGCCCAGCGCGCGCAAGTCCTGGGCGGCCAGCTTGGCGTCGTACGCCTGGTCCAGAATCTCGCGCTCGTGGCCCGCTGGATCGATCAGGTAGGTCGCGATGGTGTGCTCCACATCCCCGGTGGTCGAGGGCACGACGTCGATGTAATACGCGTGCCACACCGCTGAGAGTTGCGCCGGGGTCCCCAGCAGCACGTGAAGGGGAA
This sequence comes from Ktedonobacterales bacterium, assembly GCA_025450405.1. Lineage (GTDB taxonomy): Bacteria > Chloroflexota > Ktedonobacteria > Ktedonobacterales > JADMIN01 > JANWHL01. The sequence goes on along the minus strand of JANWHL010000058.1, from coordinate 1,741 downwards.
CCGCGACATGGTTCTTGGTGATGAACGCCTCCGCCTGGGCAGGCGTGTTGGAGGGATTGACGCTCACCGCCAGCCAGACCACATCATGCGCCCGCGGGCCGAGGAATTGGGCCGTCCAGTCGAGATATTGCGCCGTCAACGGGCACTCGGTGACACAGGTGGCGTCCAGGAAGGTGATCACCACGGGATGCCCGCGCAGGCGCGCCAGCGAGACCGTGGTCCCGGTCTGGTCCACCAGCGCGAAGCTCGGCGCGGCGTGACCGTCCAGCGTTGTGCCGGCCACCAGCTTGGGCGCGGGTGGCGCGCCTCGGCCCGCGAGCACGTTGTGGAGGCCGATCGCCACGCCGAGGACGACGACGAGCACAATCACCATTAGGCGCGAAATGGTGCGCAGCGAGAACGGGCCGATCCTGGACATGGTGGGACGCTCCCGGTAGGCTCAGCGCCACACACGATCGACAACCATGGCGGCGAAGAGCAGCGCGAGGTAATAGTTCGAGAACCAGAAGAGGGCATGGGCGTTCTTCAACGTCCGGGTGCGCGCCAGGTGGATGGCGTAGGCAAGCAGTCCCGCGCCGAGCAACAGGGCCACCCCGAGATAAATGTACCCCAGGGTGTGCGTGACGACCAGGCCCAATGACGACGCGATGAGCAGCGCGGTGTAGAGCAGAATCTGCTTGTGGGTCTCACCCTCGCCACGGACAACGGGCAGCATGGGCACACCGGCGCGCTCGTAGTCCTTCTTCAGCACCAGCGAGAGCGCCCAGAAGTGCGGCGGCGTCCAGAGGAAGATGATGAGGAACATCCAGACGGCGGCCAGCCCAACCGAGTGCGTCACCGCCGCCCAGCCCACCAGCACGGGCACCGCGCCCGCGGCACCCCCGATGACGATGTTCTGGGGCGTGCTGCGCTTGAGCCACATCGTGTAGACGAAGACGTAGAAGAGGATCGCCGCGAGCGCCAGTCCGGCGGCCAGGAGATTGACGAAGATGGCGAGCACCGCGAACGAGGCGGCGCCCAGGATGATGCCGAAGATCAGCGCCTGTGTGTCCGAGATCCGTCCCGCCGGGAGCGGGCGGCCGCGCGTGCGACCCATGACGCGGTCGATGTCGCGATCCCAGTAGCAATTGATGGCGTTGGCGCTGCCCGCGGCCATGGCCCCGCCCACCAGCGTGGCCACCACCAACCCGAGCGCGGGCATGCCGCCCATGGCGACCGTCATCGCCGCCAGCGTCGTGCCCAGCAGCAGGATCGTCACATGGGGCTTCATCAGCGCGAGATACGCGGCGGCGCTCGCCTTCAGCGTTGGCGGGCTGGCGGCACTCACCTTGAGCATGGAGACAGTCCTTCCGTTGGGTGAGGTCGGCCACCAGAGACGACCCCGCGCGCTCACGCGGCGCGGGCGGGTTGGGACTGTCGCGGACGATCCCAGCTCAGACATTCAGTGTACCCCTCACCCACATACCACGGCCAGGGTCGGCCGGACTTGGCTAGCGTCGCGGTCAGGGAACCGGGGCTGGAGTGGCCTCGGGCGCGGGTGTCGCGTTCGTGCGCCAACGACCCTCGTAGAGACGTGGCCCGTCCGGTTCCACGCGCTCCTCCACCGGTGTCCTTTCATCCTCTCGCAGCCAGAGTACCAACAACCCACAAATGGCGCTGAAGAAGAGAATCGTGCCCGGGACATCCATGACGCCGCCCGCGAGGTGTTGGTCCACCAACGCTTGGGTACTCCCCTCGGCGG
>JANWHL010000057.1 GCA_025450405.1 Ktedonobacterales bacterium | reverse complement strand
TCGCCACCACCGCCCAGACGTTCATCCCCAGCGGACCATGGCCCGCCAGCGCGTCGAAGAACCACCCGGTAATGAGTCCGGTCGCCAGCGGCCACAGGTGGTCCACCGTCCAGACGAACATATTCAGGAGGAAGAGCCGCGTATCGCAGCGCAGCAGCCGCCAGAGCATTTGCCAGTCGGAGAGCGGCGCCGCGCCGGCCGGCGCGGGGGTGGTGGCCGCCGCCTCCTCTTCAGCCCTGATGGGCGCCGTCAGTGCGCTCGTCATACGAGCACCTCCTCCATCCCCGCGCGTAGTAGCTCATGGAAGCGCGACGTCTCCGCGCGCGCCAGCTCCTCGCGCGCGCCATACTCCAGCACGCGCCCGTCGCCGAGCGTCATGATCCGGTCGGCCCGCTGGACCGTCCCCAGCCTGTGCGCGATGATGATCCCGGTCCGCCCGCGCAGCAGCGCGCCCACACCCTGGTCGATCAGCCGCTCGGTGGCCAGATCCAGCCGCGACGACGGCTCGTCCAGAATCACCAGCCCCGGATCGCGCAGGAAGACGCGGATAAACGCCAGCAGCTGCGCCTCGCCGGCCGAGAGCCCACCGCCCCCGGCCTCCAGATGCGTGTCGAGGCCCGCCGGCAGCCGCGCCAGCCAGTCCTCCAGCCCCATCTCGGCGATCACCGCGTGGATCCGTGTGTCCTCCACCCGCGGGTCGAAGAACGTCAGATTCTCGCGCACCGTCGCCTGGAAGAGCTGGACATCCTGCGTCACCAGCCCCACCCGCCTCCGCAGGTCCGCCAGGGGCAGCTCGCGCACATCCACTCCGTTCAGCCGCACAGCGCCCTCGGTGGCGTCGTAGAGGCGGAAGAGCAGGCGGCTCATGGTCGTTTTGCCGCTGCCCGTCCGCCCCAGCAGCCCCAGCACCTGCCCCGCCGGCAGCGCGAAGTCGACGTCGTGAAGCACCGTCTCCTCGTCGTCGTCATAGGCGAAGGTCACATGGTCGAACTCGACGGCGAGCCCCATCGCCGCGCCAAGTTGATTACCCGCGCCCTTCAGGACGCCTCCTCGCCTTATTCCCACCCCTGCCGCCAACGCGCGCTCGCGCCCCTCCCGTTGACCAAGCCGCCCCCGTGATTCTGACCTACGTCCTCCTCTCCTCTCCTCCGTGTCCTCCGTGTTCTCTGTGGTTAAATCTTCTCTCCGTCCCTCTCCGCGTCCTCCGCGCTCTCGGCGGTTAAATCCTCTGTCCTGTCTCCGTTCCTCCGTGTCCTCATTGTGAATTCTCAGGTCCCCACCCTCGTCCTCGGGCGTCAGTGCCAGCAGCTTGCGCACACGGATCAGGCTCGAAGCCGCCTTCTGGAACTCCTGCATCTGCTGCGAGATCTGCTCGACCGGCCCCTGCAGCAGCACGGTGTATTGGAAGAACAGATACACCGTCCCGAGCGTGATGGCGTGCGCGACCACATAGAGGTACGCGCTCAGCCCCAGCGTCAGGGCCATCCCCAGCGAAAACAGCAGCGTCGTCACTGTCCAGAGCGAGGCGCGCCGCGTCCAGGCGTTGACACTGTCGCGGAACCAGCGGCGCATGGCCAGGTAGAAGCGGTCCATCACATAGGCGCCCCCACCGTTGGCGCGGATGTCCTCCACGCCCGCCAGCCGCTCCTCCAGGAAGCCCAGGAACGTCGCGCTCACCTCGCGCTCCTGGATTCCGGCCGGCACCGCCACCGTGCGCATCCGCGCGAGCACCACGAACGCCACGCCGACGAAGAGCAGCAGCGCCAGGCCGATCCGCCAGTCGGCCAGAAAGAGCAGCGCCAGCGTGCCCAGCAGCAGGCCCGCGCTCCCCACCACCTGGATGAGCAGGATCGAGAAGAAGGTGGAGAGCTGGCTCAGGTCGCCGTCAATCCGCTCGATCAGCTCGCCCGGCGTGTGCGTGTTGTGATAGCGCATGTCCTGCCGGAGCAGGTGCAGCGCCAGGTCCTCGCGCAAGAGATTCGTCGCCGCCCAGCCGACGTCCTGCCCGAAATAGGTCGCCCCCGCTCCCGTGAACTGATTGATGACCGCAGCGCCCAGCGCCAGCAAAGCCACCCCCAGCAGCCAGCCCACCGCCGCGTGCCGCGTCGCACCGTCGATGAAAACGCGTACCAACTGCGGCGCCAGCAGCTCCAGCCCGATACCGCCCAGCAGGAGCACTGCCAGCAGCGCGAAGCGTCCGCGGAATGGGCGCAGATAGGTCGCGAGAAAGCGCAACCACTCCGCGCTGGCCGCGCGCACGGTCGTCGCGCGCGCGGTCAGTGTCCGCGTGGCTCGTGTGGCGGCGGGTGTGGGTCTGCGCCGGCTACGGCGCGGGGCACGGAGAAGGGAAGTCATACGGGCTCCTCGGGACATCTCGCCGCGATCCCCCGTGGGGATTCTCGCGGGTTGGCGCGTGGGCGGAAGGGCGCGAGCAGCCGGGGCACCGGGTCGGGTGTCGCTTCACGGGGCGCTTCGCGGTGGGGCGCGATAGGGGGAAGAGACACCACGGATGGGCGTGCTCGCGCACAGGTCGGCCGAGCGGCGCGCCGGTTCGCATCCGTGGCAAAGGGGGCAGTGCGAGTGGGAGGGCGGCGGGCGGCCCGCTCAACCGGCGGGCGGCATCTCATCGCCGCGAGTGGGAAACCCCAGGAAGGCGGATGCGAGAGTCAGCGCGTAGGCGCCGGCGGCGTCGTGCCGCGGATCGTGTTCATGCTCTCCATCGGTCGCCTCCTCGAATGCTGGTCCCTGATGAGTCGCGCGGGACCACGTGCCATAGCGTACCACACCGGAAGCCGGTCTCGCCATACCTCGTCAGAACCACGGTCTCGGCGCTTCTTTGGGGATACAATGCCACGTGAACATTACGTCGGGAGGACAAGACACCCAGATAACTCCGCCAGTTGCGGGCGGCGAACCCGCGAAGCCATTGAGGATGCCGCGACGAGGGCTATCCGCGCCCCGCGCCGCGCGCGCATGTCGCCTGACCGAGCACGCGGCACGGGCCGATGCTATGCTTGGGGCACGATGCGCGCCACACCAAGTTCTCGAACCATGAAGAACTACGGGACCTCCTCATGATCACCGACCGCATGCGCCAACTGATCGACGAGCTCACCGCCTTGCCCCCCGAGGAGCAGGACCGCGTGGCCGCCGCGATGGACGCCGTATTGCGCCTACCCTCCACCCCCAGCGACGCTGAAAGTGCCACGACAGATCCAGATTCCACTGGGCCAAATCCTGTTTTCGACAACCTGGACGACTTTGCCCGCTATCTCGGCATGACGGATGAGGAAATCGCGGAGTCGGCGCGGATGGCGCCCATCTGGTTCCCACCAGATGAGGACGACGGTGGTGAGGAGTCCGACGTTCCCCCGGCTTCCGACCATGCCGACCTAAGAGCTCCTCGCGCGATTTCTCGCTGAGTTTCGCCGGCTCACATCATATGAACGTAGGCGATTTCAAGCGGCCGTTGATATGATGGTGGAAGACTTGAAAGCACGCCGGCCGTACCGGAAGAGTTTACGCGTTAAAGCCGTCGCGAGCCATCCCGGCGTGTGGGAGATGACCTGGTCGTGGCCGGACGGCCGCGCGACCTTCTCCTACGGCCCTGAGGTGAAGCCCGGCGAGCGTCACGTCGTCTGGCGCCGGGTCGGCGGCCACGAGATCTTCCGCGAGCCATAGCGCCGTCGGCCATCGGTCCAGCGAAGGCGGTAGCACGCATATTGGCCACAGTGCGGCGAGACGACCGCCCAGCCTTCAGGCGCGCAGGGTCTGCTCCAGGGTTGGACGAAGCGGCCGTCAGGGCCACCGATTCCCGCTTTCGCTGACGAGAACGTCCACGCATGGGAATGTGGTACGGGTGGCTTACGCGGTGTCCACTCCATGCGTAACCCGCCCCGGCGGCCATCCCCGAGATGCCCTTCGTCCCGCGCGACTGTGCGCACTCAAACCGCGTCTCTTCAGGGTGCCTGCCCGCCCTGCGCCTCCGCGCGCCTTTGGCCCGCCCGCGCGTCCCCCGTTGTCCCGCCCTGGTCGGCGCCCGCCGTGTGGTCGTTCCGCGGTTAATGCGCATGGGGCGCCTCCCCGCCTCACCTCCGCGCTCGCCCTTGGCCGGCAGCCGCCGCGGACCTGGCTCCCCTCTCCATCGCAATGGAGAAGGGTTGGGGGTGAGGTCCGCGCCCCCCCATGACGGTTGACGACGCGCCGCAAAGCGCCTATACTGGCGCCGGCCCACCCCATCGAGCTTCGCCCGCGGTGGGCCTGAGCGGGGGCGCTCCCTTCGGACGTCCGTATCTGCCGTCGTTGTCTGAAGCCTTTGGAAGCCATGGAGGAGTTACTATGCGTACCGGCAGTTATGCCCTGATCGGCCTTGGGATCGTCATCATCCTGCTGGCCGCCGTTAACCACTGGGTCATCAAGGCCAACCCCGTCGTGCACACGACCACCATCATCGGTGCGGTGGGACTGATCGTGGCGGTGATTGGCGCCGGCATGATGATGATGGGCTCTCGCAGCGCCAGCTAGCCCGGTCCAAGTTGGCGGCGCTCGGATATGGCCATTTCGGCCCATCCGGGCGCCCCGCCATTTCTGAGTACACCTCCGCGTGTCCACGCCATCAGCGCTTTCCTCAACGCGGTCGACGACGCGGGCATTGCCTGTGCGAGCGCGGATAACGAGCGCGGATGACGAGCGCGGATGACGAGCGCGGATGTTCGGAGGAAAGGATCGGCCCAGCGATGGAGCGGGAGCTGACACTGGTGGTCAATGGCGAACGGCGGACCGTGCGCGTCGCGCCCGATACCCCGTTGCTCTACGTGCTGCGCGACGACCTGGGCCTGAATGGCCCACGCTTCGGCTGTGGGCTGGAGCAGTGTGGCGCGTGTATGGTCCTCCGGGGTGCCGAGGCCGTCACCTCCTGCCGCCTGCCCGTCTCCGAGGTCGGTACCGCCGCCATCACCACAGTCGAGGGCCTGGCGAGCGATGGCGAGCTCCACCCCGTCCAGCGAGCCTTCCTCGAGCTCCAGGCCGCCCAGTGCGGCTACTGCTCCAGCGGCATGCTGATCTCCGCCGCCGCCCTCCTCTGGCGCAAGCCCCACCCCACCGACGACGAGATCCGCGCCGCCCTCGATGGCAACCTCTGCCGCTGCGGCTCGCACACGCGCATCGTCCGCGCGGTCCAGCGCGCCGCCCAGCTCATGTGGGAGGTGGAGGCATGAGCGGCGCCGCATCTGGCTCGGGATCTGGCTGGGGATCCACCCGCGGCCGCGCCTCCTTCTTCGGCGAGCCCACCACCGCCCTCGACGATCGCCTCGCCATCGCGCCCGACGGTCACGTCACCGCCTATTGCGGCAAGGTCGAGCTCGGCACCGGCGTCCGCACCGCCCTCGCCCAGATCGTCGCCGAGGAGCTCGATGTCCCCCTCGACCGCGTCCACATGGTCCTGGGCGATACCGGTCGCACCCCCAACGATGGCTACACCGCAGGCAGCATGACCATCCGGCGCGGTGGCGCCGCCCTGCGCGAGGCCGCGGCCGAGGCTCGCTCTGCCCTGCTCGACCTCGCCGCCACACATCTGGTTGCTCCGCGTGAAGCCCTCATGGTCCACGACGGCACCGTCAGCGTCCGCGACGATCCCGCGTGCGCCGTCACCTACGCCGAGTTAATCGGCGGGCGTCGCTTCGAGCGGACGATCACGGGCAAGGCACCCACCAAATCCGCCGCCGATTACCACATCGTCGGCATCCCCGCGCCACGCGTCGACCTGGAGGCCAAGTTCACCGGCCAGCCCGCCTACGTGCACGACCTCCGTCTCCCCGGCATGCTCCACGCCCGAGTCATCCGTCCGCCCAGCCCCAGCGCCACGCTCGAAGCCCTCGACGACTCCGCGCTCCGCGACGCGACCGCCAGCGGCGACGTACGCGTCGTGCGCCGCGGCGACTTCCTGGCCGTCGTGGCCGAGCGCGAGTTCGCGGCCATCCGCGCGGCTGAGCGCCTGCGCCCCACCTGGCGCGCCACCGCCCAGTTCCCGCCCTTCGCGGACCTCCACGACGCGCTCCGCCAGTCCCCCACCGCCGACCAGGTCGTCGCCGAGCATGGCGATGTCACCGCCGCGCTGCAGCACGCCGCGCGCCGCCTGGAGGCCACCTACTTCCAGCCGTTCCAGGCGCACGCCTCGGCCGGACCCTCCTGCGCCGTGGCCGATTTCCGCGACGGCGCCCTCACCGTCTGGTGCTCTTCCCAGGGCGTCTTCGCGCTCCGCGACGCGATCGCCGAGCTGGTGGAACTCCCCCCCGAACGTGTCCGGCTCATCCACATGGAAGGCGCCGGCGCCTATGGCCACAACGGCGCCGACGACGTCGCCGCCGACGCCGCCGTGCTGGCGTGTGAGCTCGGCCGCCCCATCCGCGTCCAGTGGTCGCGCGCCGACGAGTTCGCTGGCGAGCCCAAGGGACCAGCGATGGTCATGGAGGCCATTGGCGGGCTGGATGCCAATGACACCATCCTCGCGTGGGAGTATCAGGCGTGGTCGCCGGCCCACGGCAACCGTCCCCGCGCCGCCCTCGATCTGCTCGCTGGCCAGCTCACCCGACGCGAGGTGCCAACACCGCGCGCCTTCTTCGGCGGCGGCGACCGCAACGCTCCCACCGACTACATAGTCCCTAACACTCGGGTGACCATGCACTGGCTGCCGCGCGAACCCCTGCGCACGTCGTCCCTCCGCAGCCTGGGGGGCGCCGCCAACACCTTCGCCAATGAGTCCTTCATGGACGAGCTCGCCGCCGCCGCGAAGACCGATCCGCTGGAGTTCCGTCTCCGCCACCTGACCGATCCCCGCGCCCACGACGTGCTGCGAGCCGCAGCCCGCCGCGGCGATTGGGGAGCCCCGCTGCCCGCCGGAGAGGGGCGCGGACTCGCCTTCGCGCGCTACGAGAACAGCGAGGCGTATGTCGCCGCCGTCGCCCACGTGCGTGTGAATGTGTCCACCGGGGCCATCCACCTCCTCCAGGTGACCGTTGCCCACGATTGCGGCCTCATCATCGACCCCGACGGTGTGCGCAACCAGATCGAGGGCAATGTCATCCAGGCCGCCAGCCGCGCCCTCAAAGAGGAGGTGCGATTCGACGCCACCGGCGTCACCAGCCTCGATTGGCAAACCTACCCCATCCTGACCTTCTCCGAGGTGCCCGAGGTCGTGATTGAGCTGATCGATCGGCCCGATGAACCATCGGTCGGCGCGGGCGAGCCCGCCACCGTCACCACCGCGCCCGCGATCGCCAACGCCATCTACGCCGCCACCGGCGCCCGCCTCCGCCAAATCCCCTTCACGCCGGAGCGCGTCCTCGCCGCCCTGCGCCCCACCGGCCCGCGGTGATCGCATGGATATCCATGCACCCGAGAGCGCTTCCTGGCTCACATGAGATCACTCTTACCCAAATCTCATGCGTATCTCATGCGACCCCACTATGCTGCGCGTGCGCTCAAACACGCCGGAGGCCGCCCACAACACGTTGGCTCCCCACCCCGTCGCGGATTGCCCTCTGACTCCCCTCTCCTCGCAAGGAGAGGGGCTGGGGGTGAGGACCCCGGGAATCGCTCACGTTACGACCACTAGCCAGCGGACGCAAAGTGGCGCATAATAGGGCCCGATCGAGCGGCTGAGTTCGCGCCCGAAACGCGGCGCGAGAACGGCGCTCTTCCCCGCGCCCGCCCTGGGCGCTCTCACGTCCGGCGACGGACGCTCCGACCGATAGATGGAGGACCGCATTCGTGGAAGACAACTTTGGACCCCGCCCCCACGTCCTGAACTGGCGCCGCCAGGGCATTCCCCTGCCGACACGCCCTAGCCTCGCGGAGGCACGGACGCGGTTCAACGGCGAGAACCAGGCTGGTCGTACCCCCAACCTCATCGTCTTCACCGATGGCAGCCAGGCCGGCAACGACTCCGCCCATGCCGTCCTGCGGACTGGTGAGGCCGACTATGCCGCCGTCCGCGACTGGTTCGGCGGCATCGACCTGCCCCAGGGGCAGAATGGCGACGACCAGACCACCCCGCGCACGGCCCTGCCGGTCCAGGTGTTGATGGACCCTCAGGCGGGCGGCGCCTACCACTATGGCTGCAATGCCACCGACCTCTACATCGAGCCCGATCCTCAGCTCGCTTCTGGCTTCATGGTCGCCGAGTTGGTCGAGGTCTTCGAGGCCGCGCAACACAAAGGCTGGGCCTGCGGCCAGACCAATGGCGAGGGGCTCTCGCGCGTCCTCGCCGCCGAGCGTAACTCAAATCTCTGCCCCGATCTCGCCGCCACCTATCAGGCGTGGTGGTCCAATGGCCATGCAGACTACGTCAACCGCAACGACGCGACCGACCAGGACGAGAACGGCAACGGCTGCGGCACGCTCTTCCTCTTCTATCTGCACTCCCAGCTCGGCTTCTCCTGGCAACAAATCACGACCATCGGCGGCGGCACGCTGGGCGAAACCTACCAACGGCTGACCGGCAAGGCGCCCACCCAGGGCTTCAACGACTTCGTGAGCCTTGTCGGGTCGCTGGACCAGGGCGGTCAGTTGCGCCTGCCCGCGAACGGCAACCCGTTCCCCATTGGCGGTGCCACCCGGCCCGCCGATCCGCCCGTCCCTGGCGCCGTCGCTGGCGCTGGTGTCCCGGTCCCCAGCGGCGGTGGCGTCAATTGGGCGCTCGTCCTGGTCGCCCTCATCGTCGTGATCATCGTGGTGCTCGCGATCGGCGTGCTCGCGCTGCACTGGCACATGTAATTCCCACTGTGGGCGATCGCTTTCGCATCTCGGGGCGTCTGATCGCTTCCGCGGCGTCGGGGCGTCCGGTCGATGCCCAGCGTTACCCACGTGGAAGCCTTCGTTCGAGTCGCGTATTCGAGTCGCGTAAATGTGGCGCGCGCCGCGCATCCAGTGGATGCGCGGCGCGCTATTTCCGTCGGGAACCGCTATACTCCCGGCGGACCGCTGCCATGACGGGGCCGGATTGCGCGACAACACCCTCGCTCCCTGCCACTTCTGGAGAGCCCACAGAGGTGAATGTTGTAGCCGAAAGCTCCTGGGCCCGGCCAGACCCTAGCCGGCCAGTTACGTCCCATGGCGGGCCGCGTCGGCCTGCTCGGCCAGGTCATGCAGCACGCGGAAGAACTCCGGCGACTGCCCGATGAAGAGCCCATCGGCCGTCAGCGCGCGCGCCGCGCCCATAGCCGCCCCCTCGGTATTGGTCGGTCGAATGATCGACACTGGTGGGAATTTGCGGCTGAGGAATATGGTCGGCTCAGGCATGATCAGGTTGGTCTGAAAGTCCTCGCCGCCAAAGGGTGGCGCATTGAGGTCTGGAAACACCAACCCGTTCGTGGGATCGGTCAACGCTGGCGCGTTTCCGGCTTTGTCCTGCCACGTCTGGAAGTGCGCGGTCTCCGTCGGACCGATGCTGAGCAAGATGCGCAGCACCTCACGATGCGTAACACGCTGTGCCAGCGACGGGTAGAGACTGGTGCCGCCCTGCTCGATGAACGCGAAGTGGAACCCCGCCGTGTTGGCGATCGCCTGGATGTGCTTCGGCGGGGAGAGGTCGTCATCCGAGCGCGGAATCGCCGGAAACTTCCCCTCGCTCAAGCCGGGCACGGCCTGCGGGAACGTGTCCCCGAAGTCGGGATTCTTCGTCCGGCTGCGATAGCGCGTCCACCAACTCGTGTCAACGGTCAGCTCCATCAGGTTGGTGAGGCGGCCGATGTGCTGCGCGCCGGTCGCCGTGCTGCCGGGCAAGGTGCGGAAGCGATCGAGATTGACCGGATCCACGCCATGCGCCACCAGATACGCGTTGATGAACGTGAAATGGGTGAACTCGTCCTCGGTATTGTCGTGGATGTACTGCGGCATGTCGCCATCGAGCACTTGCAGGGCCTCAATATAGGCGGTGCTGCCACTCCCGCCAGGGACCTCCTCGTCCTGGACGCCCCCCAGCTCGTTGTACTGCTGCCACAGGTCGGTCTCGAGGATCTCAGCCGCCGAGAGGAAGCGCAAGATGGCCGCGTCTCCCCTGGTGAGGCCGCCGCTCGCCGCTTGGGCCGTAATCGGCGCGCCCGTGGCCAACAGCCCGGCACCGAGCGTTCCCGCCCCCACAGCCAGGCCCTGGCGCAAAAACGTACGCCGGCTGGCCCTCGCGCGCGATGGGTGCACATTGCGAACCATGTTCTGCCCTTTCTCCTCCCTCCGCGCGGTGGACCCAGCTCGCCGCCGGCCGATGGCCGGCGCACCCGAGCGGCACACGGTTCCACGTTCGCGCGGTCCGCGAAACGCTGATGCGCACTGATGCGCATGGTCAGTTGGGGGCCCCCCAAAGCACCAGAGTGCTGGAAGTGCATACGTGGGGGGTAACACCATCTCCGCCCGGGCCACGTCGGTGGCCCGCGTCGCCGGAGGCTTGTTGGGGCGTCCGGTGGCCGCCCGCCGCGGTGGACGCCCGCCGCGTCTTCAGAGGGTCTCCGGGGGAGACCCGTCGCCTGGCAAACGCCACGAAGCACCACGATTCGCTTCAACACCGTGGCGCGACAGTACGCTCGCGGCGATGGCCGACCGCGCTCTTCACACGGCGCCGCGGAAGGCGAGTGTCGGATGCGAGGGATCGTCATTGCCCACGACCGCGTCCGCGCGTTCACGCGGCCGAGCCGCGTCGAAATAGAGGCGCTGGCCTGGGATGTAGCGCCGCTCGTAGCGCGCCCGCACCGCCGCCGCCGAGCCGAACAGCGCCTCATCGTGCCGCTCGGCCCGCGCCACCGCGGCGGCGAAAGGCACGTCGACGTAGACGCGGTAGTCCCACAGTCTGGCGAGCTCTGGCCGCTGGAGGAAGACGCCGTCGAAGATCAGCACGGCATCTACTGGCGCCTTGTCGTCGGGGGCGAGCACGGGGCGGTCGGCGCGGAAGTCGAAGACGACGCGGCGGTACCGGTTTGTGCCCTCCGCGATCTCTTTGTGCTTGCCCGTCACTCCCCCGCCAGGAACTGCGTGTACGGCTGGGGCGTCACGTTCGGGCTGTTGTAGAGGATGTAGATCGTCTCGTGGGGCGTGAACTTGATGCCCAGCGGATTGCCCGTGACGACCGTCTTCTTGCCGTTCTCGTCAAAGGTCACAAACGTGAGCGCGTGCTTCGCGTCCGCCTTATTGCCCAGCACCTGGGTCCGGCTCAGCTGCTGGCCCCAGATGTCGAAGAAGGCGCCGAGCGTGTAGGTGTCGTGGCTGGGTGACTCTTCGTGGATGATGTTCGCATCGCCCTGGTCCCCATGCACGTGCAGCGGATAGAAGCACTGGTTGTTGTTGACGATGCCCGTGTTGGCCGGTACTGGATACTGCTGACCATCGATGTAGATGGCCAGATACATGTGGATGTGCTCCAGCGTGCCTTCCGTTCCCAGGCAGCTCATCCCGTCACGCGTCTCCCCCGTCGGCGCGGCGGTAAACGTGCCCGTCCCCGTGATCACCGGCGCCGGAGGCGCCGGCTGGACGGCGCGCACGATCGCGTAGACGATCAGCGCGACAATCGCGACACCCACGCCCACCAGACCCCATCGCCGCACCTGCTGTTGCTTCCGCTCGCGCGCGAGGGCTTCCGCGCGCTCGACTCGGCGCTGCTCCAGCATCTCCTTGCGCGTCACGCGTCCAGGGTCGCGCGTCCGGGCTGGCGCGGGCCGCACCACCTCCCTGGGTCGGGGTGCCGCTGCGCGTGCCGCGTCGCGTGTGACTGGTGTGCCGGCGCGACCCGCGTCGCTCGTCCTCGCCGCGCCTCCTTGCCCCGCGTCGCGACCTCGTTCCGGTGCCTGGTGACGCGTGGCGGACTTTCCGGGCTTGCTCATCGATCCATAGTCCTTTCGGCGCGGCTGCTCGCGGGATGGGATGGTTCCTCAGCGCGGGTCATCATGATGGAACTTCATCGTGATACGCGGCGTGGCGATCGAGGCGATCGTAGCACGGGCCATCGTCCACGTCTAGCCCCGCACGACCATCCCTTCGCCTGACCCTGCTCGCCTAACTACCCCTGGCTGTTCGCTGGCCGCTCACCGAGCGTCGCGTGCACCGTCTGGCGCTGTGACCCCCGTTCGATCGTCAG
>JANWHL010000056.1 GCA_025450405.1 Ktedonobacterales bacterium | reverse complement strand
GCCGAGCACGCGCCGCACCTGACGGACTGGCAGCGCGATATTCTGCTGATCGTGCGCGAGGAGATGCAGTATTTCGTGCCGCAGATGCAGACGAAGGTACTCAACGAGGGCTGGGCATCTCTTTGGCATGCGCGGACGCTGCGCGAGCTTGATCTCACCGATGGCGAGTACACGGAATTCGCTCAGCTCCATAGCGGCGTGCTCGCGCCCAACCGTATGCACATCAACCCGTACCACCTGGGCTATCGCATGTACGAAGACATCGAGCGGCGCTGGGACAATCCGACGGAGGAACAACGCGCGGCTGGTATGGAGCCGGGCCAGGGGCGGGCGAAGATCTTCGAGGTGCGCGAACTGGAAAGCGACGTCTCGTTCCTGCGCAATTACCTGACGAAAGAGCTGGTGGAGGACCTCGACCTCTACATTTATCGCAAGGATGGCGACGAGTGGGTCATCGCCGACAAGAACTGGGAGCACGTTCGCGACAGTATTGTCGCGAGCATGACCAACTTTGGCCAGCCGTATTTGACGGTTGACGACGGCGATTTCAACCACAATACCGAGCTGCTGGTTCGCCACCATTTTGAGGGTCAGGAGATGGACCTGCCATACGCGGAGAAGACGCTCGAATATGTCCACCAGATCTGGGGGCGCCCGGTCCATCTGGACACGGTCTTCGAGGAGAAGCGCGTGCGTTTGAGCTACAACGGTGAGAAGCACGCGCGCCACAGTCTGGAGCGTCCGGAGCGCAATGGGGAGCGCGGCGAACGGTCCTGACGCCGGCGACGAGACGGGATCAACTGGGAGGCGGAGAGACTCACAATGTGGACACAGAGGTGGGTGACGAGGAGAACGCGCCCCTGGGGGTCCTCACCCCCCAGCCCCCTGGCCCCGTAGGGCGAAGGGGAGCCGGAAGGAGGGCCGCAAGGGCGACGGGGAGCCAGAAGGAAGCGCGCGGCGAGGGCGGCCAGAAGGAAGCGCGCGCGGCCGCGGGGCGAGGGGGAGCCGGAGGGCGAAACGGGGCGAGGGGGAGGTGGGTCTACACGACGCGACATGCACGCGAGAGGCTCTCGGCCGCGATAGCCGCCGGCGTGGGCCATTGCGTTGACTAGCCCAAAAGGGTGCCGCACATGGATAGATGGCGCTCGTGAACATGCTCTCAGCGGTCTATCGTAGTGGATGCGGTATGATAGGACCAGCGGGACAGCAATGGCGCGTGGCCGCGAGGGCGCGGTCGCGCCAGCCGCCCACGGCGGGCGGGAGGAGGCATCACGGTGGATACGCGGACGGATGGTCGCGGCGCTCCACCGCGCGCGGTCGATCTCCGCCGCGGGCGGGCGCCGGAGATCGAGATTCTGGCGTCCGACACCTATGACTTCCTGATCAGTTTGCATGTGGCGCTGGCCTCACCGGACTACCATTTCACGGATTACGATGTTGGCCGCGGCTGGATCGAAGCGGCGCGTGCGGCGGGCCAGGCGGCCGATCCACGGATACTCGGGGTGCTGGGGCATTATCTGGGAGACGGCCGCGCCACCTCGCTCCACGCCACGCTCATCTCACTCGTGTGGCGCTGTCCGGAGCCGCGCGACGTCCCGCATTTTCTGGAGTGGCTGCGCGCGCTGCCGACTGATGAGATCGTGGAAGTGCTGCTCGATCAAGATGGGCTTGGCGCCGATTGGTCGGCGGTGCTGGCGGCGACACTGGCCGCGCCGCGCAGCGAAGAGCAGCGGATCCATTTGCTCACGCGGTATGTGGAGGAGCTGCGGCCCACCGTGGCCGGGGTGATCGCGAACCCTGAGGGGACGCGCGACGAACTGCTGAAGGCGCTGGATGTCTGGCAAGCGGCGGTGTTCGCGGAGTGGGCGTCGCGCGTGCATCCCATGCTGCGACGCGAGGCCGCGCTACTGGAGCGGCGCCGGAGCGAGGTTCCGACAGATCGGTTTGTCGAAGAGACGATGCGGGGCGTGCAATGGCAGCGTCCATCTGGACTACGGCGCATAGTCTTCGCGCCGAGCTATTTCTGCCGCCCAGCCGTCTTCTACCATTTCTGGCGCGACACGCTGACGTTTGTTCTGCCGGTGGAAGAGGACGCGATCGAGTCCGCGACGGACATGGTCGATCCGGAGGCGCCCAGTCCCGAGGTGCTGCGCTTCTTCGAGGCGCTGGGAGATCCGACGCGCTTGCGCATTCTGCGCCTGCTGGCCGAACGCGAGATGTATCTGACGGAGCTTTCGGAGCGATTGAAGCTCACCAAGGCGACGACCAAGCACCACATGGTGCGGCTGCGCGCGGCGGGCCTGGTGACGCTGTATGACCGGGAACGCCTCACGTACTACGCGCTACGGGTGGATGTGGCCCGGCATGCGCGCCAGCTATTGGACCGCCATCTGGGGCCGAGGGGTTAGGACGCGCGGTCAGTTGCCGCAGCCGCACGCGCCTCCGCCGCAGGAGCATCCACCGCCGCCCATGTCGTCGCCGTCGTCAAAATCATCGCCGCCGAAGTCATCGCCGCCGAAGTCGCCAAAGTCGTCCCCGCCGCCGCTGTGCCGCGTGCGGGCGACGACCGAGAGCAGCTTGCGCACGCGCGTGCCGTGGCAAGTGGCGCAGACCACGGTGTCGGATTGGGAAGCTTCGTAGCTGGTGAGGACTTCGAAGCGGGCTTTGCAATCGGCGCAGAGATATTCGTAGAGTGGCATTGGTGGCTTCTCCCTCTTCCTGGGCGCGCCGCGCGCTGGCGCCGCGACGCCTGGCGCGCGTGGTCTGTACGCCGCACCCGTTCGGCTTACTCGCATTGTAGGCACCGGGCGCCGCGGGCGTCAAGGCGTTGGGCGCTGGGGGCTGGCTGGCTCGGTCGAGGTCAATGGCGAGTTGGTCTGGCGGTCGGGGATGCCGGCATCGAGTAAGGCTATGTAGTCCGCGTAGTCAGCCAGTTCGCGCGCGCGGCGCTCGGCATCCCAGCCGAGGGCATCGCCAAGCAGGACGGCGACCCGCGGCGCGGCGGCGACGGCATGCCCGTGGGCCTCCAGCGCCAGGCGCGTGCGCCGACCAAGGGCGTCGGCCACCGTGAGGGCAAGCTCGGCCTGGCCGGCATAGACGATTTCGGCCGCGATGGTGGGGAGATCGGGGACCACACGCTGACCGAGCGCGGCATTCCCCGCCACCAGGTTGAGTACCTCATCGGCCAGCGACCCATAGCCCATCCCGAGGTGCGCAATGACATCGGGACCGAGCCCCAGCGCCGCGCCGCGGGCCGTGAGCGCCTCGGCGGCGCCGGGCCAGCCGGTCGCTCCCAAGAGGCGATACCCGGCCGTCTTGCAGCGACGCCCGGTGCCCTCCAGCTCGGTGATGCGGTTCATTACGTCGCGCGCCATGACCCGGTAGGTGGTCATTTTGCCACCAGAGACGCTGATGAGCCCACTCGTGCCCCGCACGACGGCGTGTGACCGCGAGAGGCGCGCGGGCGTCCGGGTGTGGCGCAGACGCAGCAGAGGCCGGTAGCCGGCGAACGTGCTGATGATGTCGCTCGGCGCCAGCGGGTGGGTGACGCTGCGATTGACGTGGCCAAGAAGGTAGTCCACATCCGCGGCGTTGGCGCGCGGATGGTCGAGGTCGCCGGAGCCCGTGTCGGTCGTGCCAATGAGGACGCGGGAGCGCCACGGGACGAGGAAAATTACGCGCCGGTCCGCTGTCTCGGGGAGGACGACGGCGTCCTCCCCGATGTCCAACGCCTCGCGAGTGACCACGAGGTGGACGCCCTTACTCGGTTCGATGCTGAGCCGCGGGCTCTCGCCGATGAGTTCCTCCACCTGTTCTGCGTAGACTCCCGTCGCGTTGACGAAGAACCGCGCGGCAATGGTCAGCGCTCGCGCCGCGGCCGTGCCGGCGTCAACACGGACGTGGGCGGCACGCACCTGACCATCGGGGCCGCGGTCGAAGCCGACGACGGTGGCGTAATTGGCGACATAGGCCCCGGCGTCCGCGGCGGTGCGCAGGACGGTGAGGGTCAGCCGGGCATCATCTGTCTGGGCGTCATCATAGATGAAGCCGGAACGCAGATCCGCGGGCCGCAGGCAGGCGGCGCGACGCAGCACTTCGTCGCGGTCGATGCGACGGTGGCGCGCGATGTTCTCGCGCCCGGCGAGCACGTCGTAGATTGTCAGTCCCGTATCGAGGATAAAATCCAGGCCGATGCCGCCCGGCGGCGCAATGGGCAGTCCGACTGGGTGCCGGGACCAGCCGTAGAGCGGCAGGACAAAGGCCAGTGGGTGGACGAGGTGGGGAGCGTTGGCGAGCAGCCGGCCACGCTCCACGAGCGCCTCACGCACCAGTGGCACATCGCCCTCAGGGAGATAGCGAATGCCGCCGTGGACAAGCTTGGTCGACCAGCTGCTGGTGCCACTGGCGAAGTCGCGCTTCTCCACAAGGCCGACGCGGTAGCCGCGCGTGACAGCATCCAGGGCGACGCCCGCGCCGGTGATCCCACCGCCGATCACCAGGACGTCCACGCCCTCGCGGGCCATGGTGTCCAGGTCGGAAGCGCGGCGGGCCGCGTTCAGCGGAACACTGGTGATAGCGGGGCTCCTTCGGCATTGGGGGCAGGCGCGTGGGGGCGGCAACGGGCGCCGCGGTGCTCTCACTATCTATTAACGCATGACGCGTGTATGGGTCCTATGGCGGCAGGGCGCTTGAGATGCGGGTGAACGTGGCCGCGGGCCGGGGGCCACCGGCTAGGGCGGTAGTGGGGCGAGGATGCGGAATTGAAGGTCCGCGTGGTCGTGCCATGGCGGCGAGCCGCCAGCGAGCCGCCAGCGAGCCGCCAGCGAGCCGCGTGAAAATGGCTGTGGCGGCCAAGGGTAGGCGGGGTGGTACAGCCAGGAGGCGCCCTGAAGAGACGCGGGGAATCGGCGCCGGCGAGCGGCGTGGTGGGGCGAGCAGGCGCGCGGGCGCGCCAGGCGAGCATCATGGCCACGGGCGAGCCGGGTGGTGGGGCGGGCAGGCGCGCGGGCGCGCCAGGCGAGCATCATGGCCACGGGCGAGCCGGGTGGTGGGGCGAGGATGCGGTATGGAAGATCCGCGTGTAAATCTGAGCTTCGCGCGTCGCGTGTGGGCGGCGGACGCGGCGCGCGCAAGTCTGGCGGCCACGCGGCCCGCAGGCTATTTTCGGGAGAAGGGCAGAAGAGGCTCAACCGTGAGGCGAATTTCAGGAGAATTCTGGGCTGTGGGCTCTACGTGGGGGCACCTGGGCGCAGGTCCGGCGACGACCCAGCCATTGGGCGATTTTCGGGTGGCGCGAGATGACGACGCGCCGTCTGCGATTGGCCCGTAAATGGACGTGGTGGAGGGGGGCGTGGGATAGCGT
>JANWHL010000055.1 GCA_025450405.1 Ktedonobacterales bacterium | reverse complement strand
GTCCCTCGCCCGAGACCTGGCCGAGCAGGTAGCCGCGCGGGTCGATCAGGACGAGCGTGGGCCAGCCGCGGACGGCGTAGGCATCCCAGGTGCGGCGGCCGCTGTCCAGCAGGACGGGGTGCGTGATCCCATAGCGCGTGATGGCCTGGCGGACGTTGCCAGCATCGTCCTCATTGGTGAACTTGGGCGAGTGGATGCCGACCACCACGAACGGTCGCCCGGCATACTTGCGCTCCAGATATTTCAGGTCCTCCAGCACGTGGAGGCAGTTGATGCAGCAATAGGTCCAGAAGTCGAGCAGCACCAGCTTGCCGCGCAGGTCGGCCAGTGTGAGGGGGCGCTCCGTGTTCAGCCACGCGGTACCCCGCGGCTCGGGCGCGCGCACGGGCATCGGGTCCATGGGCGGCTCCTCCTTCCTCACCTGTCCTGGCTACCTGGGCATCACCACCGGTCGACGTTGAGCTGGTTCGTCGATTGCCGCCGCGCGGGATCGTATCACCCCGCGTCGTCCGGAGGAAGGACCGCCTCCACGCCGTATTTGGACGCGGCGCGCAGTAGATAGCGCTCGCCGTAGTCGCCGGGGACATAGACAAAGGCATCGTCTGGCAGGGTCGCATCCTTCGCGATGTCGCAACGGGCACCCCGCAACTTCCGCCAGTCCGCGAGCGGCAGGCCGCCGATGGTCCGCCGCAGGGCATCGAGGGTGAGCCACACGAGTCCGGCCGTCTCCGGGCCAGGCATCGCCGGCCCAGCCAGCGCGACGCGATAGGCACGCACGACCACGGAGCGAAGGGGTGGCCGCGCGACATCCGCGATGCCGGGTGCGTGGTCGTCGTCCAGAGGCAGCGCGCGCCGGACCTCGAGCAGCGGCCCGGGAGCATCCTCCCTCGACACAGGGCGCCGATCCACCGCGTGGGCATCGCTCGCGCCATAGCACCAGCGGCCGCGGCGCACGCGGGCCGGCTGGCCCAAGTGGGCGCGCCCAATGCGCTCGATACGTGCGTCGAGCGTCGCGTCGGCGTCAACCGCGAGGGCGGACCGCGCGCTGTCGTCCATGGCCCCACCCGGGAGCGCCAGCGGAATGAAGGTGTAGCCGGCATCCACGCGCCAGTGCTCGCCCCGACCGAGACTGAGCGCCACGTGTCCCTCCTGAACGAGCACCAGCGCGATCAGGCGCAGCGGAGCCAGCGCGTCGCCCGAGCCCGGCGCCACATCCAGGTTGGACTTTGCATCGCCCATTTCGGCGCCTCCTTGTGTGGGACTACGTCGCGCCGCTAGCGGAACAGATCCTGGGCCGGATCCATAATCATCTCGCGGGCGCTGCCTTCGGCGCGCCGGTAGGGATACCCTCGGATCACGGCGAACGGGCAGCGGTCCAGCTTGCCCGTCACCAGCTCGGAGGCGGCGGCGAGCTCGTCGGCTACGGCCATGATGGTGGCGCTCATCACGCGGCCGTCGTTGTCGGGCTGGCCGCGATAATCAATCAGCGTGGCCAGGCCGGCGGCCCCGATGGCCACGTTGACAATGCCCTCGCGCCACGGCCGGCCGAAGGAGTCGGAGACGACCACCGCGACCTCCACATCGGCACGGGCGCGCAGCGTGGCGCGCAGCGCGGCGGCGGAGGCGTCGGGGTCGAGCGGCAGCAGGCAGACCAACTCGCCGCCAGGCACGTTGGAGTGGTCCACGCCGGCATTGGCGCAGACGAAGCCATGGCGTGTCCGCGAGATGATGAGGCCACGATCCATGCGGACGATGCGCGCGCTCTCGCGCAGCACCACCTCCACCTGGCGCGGGTCGCGGTTCCACGCGGCGGCGTACTGGCTGGCCAGTGGCGAGGGCTCGACCGTGCGCAGGTCCAGGAGTCGCCCCTCCGCCTTGGCCACCGCCTTGTGCGTGACGACCACCACGTCGCCATCCGCCAGGCGCAGACCGGAGTGCTCGGCGCTCGCCAGCACCAGCCCGGCCAGGTCGGCATCGGGCAGAATCTCGGGGACGCCGGTCAGCCCGATGATGGTCACCGAGGGGGCGGGCGGTCCGGAGTGATCAGGGGTCGCGACCATCCAGTGTTCCTCCAGGCGTGCCCACGCCGATCTCGCTGGCCGGCCGGACGGTGCCGTTCATGCTATGCGCGCCGTTTGTGCCGCGCGCGCCGTTCGTGCCACCCAGCACGGGAGCGGATCGGGGCGACCAGAGACGGCGCGATCGCAGCTCGTCCAGGTCGGCGGGCCGGTCCACATCGAAGGCCGTGCCCGGCGCGGAGTACACCGCGAGCGTCAACCTCGCCGCACATGCCAGCGCGTCGTGGCGCGCGCGACTCCCTGGTCCGAAGGCGGGCGCCAGGGCGTCGGGAGGGGCGACCAACAGCATGTTCGTGCCCGTGCCCGCCCGGTCCGGCGCCACAATGACGACACCGACGACATCGGCGACCCCACCAGCCGACCCATGCTCGGTGCCCGACGCGGCACGCGCCTGACCGGCCATCGCCCGCACGTCCTCCGGCGTGAGCAGTGGGAGGTCGCCGAGCGCGACCAACAGCGCACCAGCTCCCGCATCCAGCGCCCAGTCGCGCCCCAGGGCGATGCCGGCGTTCAGGTCGCCGTCACGCTGGCGGATGGCGGCGAGGCCGCGCCCGGACGCCCAATGGAGCACGCTGGTATCGGGGCTGACGACGACCGTCCGCTCGACAACTCCGGACGCCGAGATAGCTGTGACGACACGCCCGGCCAACCAGAGTGTGAGGTCCGCGCGGTCGCCAGCGTCGAGCACGGCGCCGAGCCGTGTCTTCGCCGCATCCAGCGCCTTGATGGGCACGACGGCCACGATCGTCGCGATCCTCATGCCGGTGTCCCTCGCGCGCTAGTCGGCTGAGCGCGGTCCTGGTCCTCGAAGTGGCGCAGGGCCGCCATAACGGGCGCGAAGCGCTCCACATGTCGCGGAGTCGTCAGTGGCCAGCCCAGCCCCGTGCGCTCCTCGTCGTCCACCACCAACAGCAGGTGCTCCATACCCGCCTGGTGGAGCGCGTGGATCCGCGCGGCGATCTCCTCTGGCGTGCCGGTGATCGCCGAATCGGCGGCGGCAGGGCGCGCATGAAGCGCGATGAAGGCGTAGCCCGTGCGCTGGATGGTCGCGGGGTCGCGCCCGATGGCAAGGCAGGCGGCTTCCAGCTCGGCGAATGGCCCAGCAAGCTGCTCTGGCGACGACACCACCCGATTGAGGTTGAAGGCGTCGCCCCACCGGGCGGCGAGGCCGATCATGCGCGGCTTCTGGCCCGCGATCCAGACGGGCGGACCGCCGGGTCTGGCCTGTGGCAGCCCCAGTTGATAGTCACGAACGGCGTAGTAGCGCCCGGCATGGTCCACCTGGTCCCCACGCAGCAGCGGGACGATCACTTCCAGCGCCTCGGCGAACGCGCTGGCACGCTCCGCGACCGGCAGCCCGACGAACTCGAATCCGCGCTCGCGGTCGGCGCCGGCACCCAGCCCGACCAGCAGCCGGCCGCCGCTGATCGCGTCCACCGTCGCGGCCATGCGGGCCAGCAGCGGTGGTGTGCGGAACGCGGTCGGCGTGATCAGGGGACCGATGGTGACACGCGAGGTCGCCTCAGCCAGCGCCGCCAGCAGGGTCCAGCATTCCCAGAAACGCTGGATGCGGTCATCCGAGAGGCGCGGGGCGAAATGGTCGGCGACCCAGATGGTGTCCCACCCGGCGTCCTCGGCCAGGCGGGCGAGGTCGCGCTGGGCGGGCCAGGGCACCATCGCGCCCGCGGCATCATCCCAGGTGGGCAGATACAGTCCCAGGTGGAGGCGCCGCGAGAGGGCGTCAGGTCGTTGGCTCACCGCGGGCTCCTTTCGCCTGGTACGCGCCTGGGATTGTACCGCATGCCGGGCTGGTGAGGGCCCGGTCAAGCGCGCGTTCGATTCGTTACGTGAGCGTGTGTCCGAAATCGATCACCTCGGCCGCGAGCCGGCGGCGGTCCTCGGGGCCGCCCATCACGGCGGTGGTGACCAGGACACGCATGCCCAGCTCCTCGATGGCGCCGCGGCGGTCGGCATCCACCATGTCGATCACCATGCCCTGGACCAGGCCGCGGTAGAGGCGCGCCACGCCGAGCGGTGACACCTCGTGGCCCAGGCTTGCGAGCATCCGGTCCGCTGGCCCCTTGAGCGCGCGGCCGCCGACGATGGGGCTGACGGCCACCTTCGGCGCGGCGGCAGCGCGCAGCCGTTCGACCATGCCGGGGACGGCCAGAATGGGGCCGATGCTCACGATCGGGTTCGATGGGCAGAGCACGATCAGGTCCGCGGACCGGATGGCGGCGACCACGCCCGCGGGGATGCCCGCCGATTCGATGCCGGCGAAGCGCACGCCGCGCACCTCGTCGGTTTGGTGGCGGCGGACGAAGTAATCCTGGAAGGCGAGGTTGCCAGCCGGGGTCTCGACCACCGTCGCCACCGAATCGTCGGTCATCGGGAGGACGCGCGGCCCCACGCCGAGCGCCGCCGCCAACTCCGCCGTGATGGCGGTGAGTGTCCGCCCCTCGCGCAGGCGTTGGGTCCGCAGGATGTGCGTGGCGAAGTCGCGGTCGCCCAGACGAAACCAGGTGTCGGCGCCGTAGCGCCCGAGCATATCCAACGACGCGAACGAGTCGCCCGCGACCCCCCAGCCGGTCTCGGGATTGGCGATCCCGGCCAGGGTATAGAGGACGGTGTCGAGGTCGGGAGAGATGCGCAGGCCAACGATCTCGAAGTCGTCGGCGGTGTTGACGACGACGGAGAGCTCCGGAACGGAGGGGTCCACCTGGGCAGGATCAGTGCGGGAATACTCGGTGCTCGAACCCTCCGCGCCGGCCAGCATCAGTCCCTGAGCGAGCTTGGCCCCGCCGACCCCGCCCGCGAGCGCCACCAGCATGGCTCCTCCTTGGGTTCTTACGCGACGGCCCGGGACCGCTACAGGCTCTCGATGACGTGCTCGATGGCCAGGCGGATGGTGATACGCCGCTCGCGGGAGAAGTGGTCGCGCGCCTGCCGTTCGCCGGACTCCTGGCCGTCGTAGCGGATGGCCAGGCGCTTGATATCCGCCTGGGCAATGATAGGGTCGTCGATCAATCGCACATGGCCAGAGACCGTGACGTAGTCGTAGCCATCCACGACGCAGAGTGAGCAGCGCGGGTCGCGACGCAGGTTGCGCTCCTTGCGGCGGCCGACACGCGTGTTCAGCATGATCTCGCCATCCTGGAGCTCGTACCACATGGCGGTTTGCTGGACCGTACCATCCTCATCGGTGGTGGCGAGGGCGCCGAAGTGTGGCGCGACGAGGAACTGGCGAGCCTTCGCGGAAAGGGACATAATGGGCATCTTCCTGTCGTCAATCACGGCATATGTGGTGAATTGGTGAACGCGCTATGGTCCGTGCGCGCATCAGCGGCCCGCCACGGCGAGCGTCGACACGGCGGGCACCACCTCGGCGCCGAGCAGCTCGAAGGCCTCCGGGTCGAAGACGTTGCGCAGACTGACGAGCGCCTGATCGATGCCGAGCGCCGCCTGGCCAGCGAAGTAGTCAATCGCCTGGGCGGGGGTCCAGGTGCCGTCGCGGCCATCGCGCGTGACGTGGATCGAGTTGAGGGTGGTGCGCTCAATCGCGTCATAGGGGCGTCCGAGCCGCTCGCAGTGCGCGCGCAGCACATCCAGCTTGTGGCGGACCACGTCGTCGCCCAGGCGTGCGGAGAGGTTGCAGGCGTCGCCATACTGCGCGACCAGCCGGAGCGTCTTTTGCTCGCCGCCGCCGCCGATCATAATCGGCGGGTGGGGCCGCTGGAGTGACTGCGGCACGTTGAGTGTCGCCTCCAGCTGATAGTGCGTGCCATGGAATGGCGCGGCGTCCTCGAGCTTGCCCGCGTCGGCCCACATCTGAAGGGCGATGCGCAACGTCTCCTCCAGGCGCTCGAAGCGCTCCGCGACCGGCGGGAAGGGGACGCCCAGGCCGCGGTGCTCCTGGTCATTCCAGGCGGCACCGATGCCGAAGTAGGCCCGGCCGCCAGAGAGGACATCCAGTGTGGTGCAGGTCTTCACCAGCAGACCGGGATACCGATAGGTGACGCCGGTGACCATAGTGCCGAGCTTGACGCGGCTGGTGCGGCCGGCGGCGAAGGCGAGGGCGCTCCACCCCTCCAGCATATCGGTGTCGGCGGGGCCGACCCCACGAATCTGGAAGAAATGGTCCATGACCCACATACTGTAAAATCCGGCGCGCTCGGCGCGCTCGGCGATGGCGCCAAACGTCTCGCCCAGATGGGCGGGGCCGCCGGGCCAGGTGAAGTTCGGGACCTGCAATCCAATGCGCATAGGGCGATGCTCCTTGGCGTGTTCAGCCGGGCACGTAGCCAACGAGGCGCGGAATGGCCCGCGCGTACTCCCATACTTTGTACTTCCACACTATAGAAAAGGTAGCCATGGGATGGCAAGGCGCGCGGGGTGGCGAACGGGGATCTCGGCGGGCTACACTACCCGTCACTCAGCGCCATTTGGCGGCGCGGAATCCAGTGGAGGCGGGTATGGCGACTCCCGAGCGGACGCGTGCCGTGTATCTCGGTCTGGGCAGCAACCTCGGCGACCGCGCCGCGAATTTGCGCGCCGCCGTCGCGGCGCTGGCGCCTCAGGTAGTCGTGGAGCGCGTCTCCTCGGCCTACGACACGGCACCCCAGCTCGTGCTGGATCAGCCACGCTTTCTGAACGCCGCTGTCGCCGGCCGCACGACGCTGGAACCGCGGGCGCTGCTGCGCCACGTCAAAGGGGTGGAGGCCGCGCTGGGCCGCGTGGCGGGCCCGCGCTATGGCCCACGTCTCGTGGATATCGACCTCCTGCTGATCGACGACCTCGTACTCGCGACGCCCGAGCTGACCCTGCCGCATCCGCGTTTGCCGGAGCGGGCGTTCGTGCTGGTCCCGCTGGCGGAGATCGCGCCCGAGCTGCGTCACCCGGTCCTCGGCCGGACCATTGCCGAACTGGCGGCCGCGGTCACGGCCAGCGCCGACGGGGCCGACGACACCACTGGCGGCACCTTCAGCCCCAGGGCGGCCGATGTGCGGCTGGTCGGGCCACTTGTCCCGCCCGCTACCCCACGGTATAATGGCTCCGACAACGGACGGGCTCGTTAACCACCGGTGCCTGGCATCTCGATCCATCCGCGCGCCGCGCGGCGCGTGTCGCGCCCCGTATTTCACCCCC